>DATCFX010000607.1:0-4700 GCA_036509275.1 Pirellulales bacterium
CAGGCTGGTGCCCCCGACGGCCAGGACGTTGGGCGAGTAGGCCGGGTATTCGCCCGGTGCCCCTTGATCGCCGGTCGAGGCCACGAAGGTCACGCCCGAATGGCCCGCCGGCGTGACGAAATCGCTGTCGAACTGTGCTTCGGACGAGAATTCGCTCGTTCCCCAACTCATCGAAACGACCGATACCCCCGGTACGCTGGCCGCGTACTCGGCAGCCGCCATGAGGTCGTCGAGGTCCGGGCCGCTGGCGGTGACGCTCGCCTCGACCAGTAGAATGTTGGCGCCCGGCGCCAACGCGTGGGCCCACTCCACGTCCAGGGCTTCTTCCACTTCCCACGTATCGCCGGGGGCGTCGAGGGTGTCGACGCTGGGATAGTTCGTGCCGCCGTCCTGGTCCACTTTTTTGAAACTGGGCGGAGCCGCCAAACCGAACGTCTGATCGAAGTTGTTCAGATCCGCGGAAATCGTCGGATCGTCGTAGGCATCGACAATGGCAATCGTCTGCCCCGTGCCATCGCCCTGGATGGCGCCGCCGTCCAGCGTGATTTGGTTGACGGCATACGCCTGGCGAATCTGCGCCGGCGTCTTGCCCACCGGCCCCAGGCTGCCGTCTTGTGCGACGTCTCCTTCCTGGTCGGCCGTGATGAACGTGGGCCGCACCTCTTGAGAACCAGGCATGCCGGCGGCCAGCGACGACGGCAGAATCGGCCCGACGAGCGAACCGCCTGGTTCGTCGGGCGAACCGACCAAGGACAACAGGTCCCGGCGCTCCATGATCTCGAACCGCAGCACACGGCAAGAATCGGATCCGCGTGTGGCGATCGCGCGCCGACGGCCGTCGCGGCGAGATGTTGGCATCAAGATCGGCCCGCCTGAACTTTCGAAACTCGACGAACGAGCGGGACGCAATCGACGAAACACCGCTGGCGCGATAGGTGATTGGGACCCGGAGGCGATGGTCACTGCGGGCGCCGGCAGAATAGCTGCCCCCCAAGAACATGACGGCGCCACCAGATAATGACGGAATCGGGCGCAAACTTCAAACCAAATTTGCAGCCAGAAACTGCCGATTTCGCGGTCTGATGGCTTCGCCCCAGGCGCACGCGTGCGCTAATCGCGCCCGGATTCGGGCACTACCCAGATGGTCGACTGACCATCCAGCTTCGCCAGCGGGCCGGAGATTGCCGGGCAGCGGACGCCCGCTAGTACTTGGACGTCGAAGATCTCGTCGATCCCGGCGCGGAATTCGAGATGCCCCACGTACTGGCCGCTGGCCACTTCGATGATGCCGATCCCGCATTTCAGCTCGTCGCGATGCGCGTCCAGTGGCAGCCCGCCAAAGGTGGCGGTTTCGCGCGCTTTGGAGAGCCCCACAAAGGCCATCGGCCCGCAGAACGCCAGTCCGCGGGCATAGCCCGGCAGCTCGGTCACCACGTCAGTTCGGCCGGTGTCGCGATCGACGACCAGTAGCCGCCGGCGGCCGGAGTCCAGCACCCACAGCCGCCCTTGATGCATTCGAGGCGAATGCGGCATCGCGAGCTCGTGGGTCAGCGCTTCGCCCGTATCGACGTCGAGAATACAGCCCGAGTTCGCTTTGCCCGGCCGCCATCCGGCGGCTGTGTCCGTTTGGGCGAAGACCGTTACATAGCGGGGCCGTCCATCCAGCATGGCGACGCCATTCAGGTGACAGCGATCCTCGGCCGCCAGAGCACTGATAAACGGCGGCCGCCAGCGGGGCAAAAAACTATGCGCGCCGTCGAGTTGGCAGAGACAAGAAAACAACGTGTTCACCAGCCATAGATCTTCGATGCCAGGCTGCACGCCGGCCCAGGCCATTTCGTGAAGGTGGATTTCGCCGGTCAGATGCGCGCTGCGGGCCAGATAACAGGCGTCGAATCGGCCCACCGGCTCAATCTGGCCGGCGATATCCGCGGCGGCAGGCAGCATCCACACCTGGTTGCCCGTGCCCACCGCGATGCACTGCGGACTCACGGCGACGCCCATCGCCTGCTCGAAGCCGTGAAACGAAATCGCCAGCCGGCCCGCTTCGGTGCCGATTGCTACCAGGCGGTCAGCCTGATACGTCGAGACCAACAGCGAGCAGCCCAATTGCTCGAGCACCGGCACGAATTTCGGCGAATGCTCGTAGCAAATTTCCCGCTGCCGCTGCATCGCCGGTCCGGCCAACGGCTCATCAGACAACGGCTCTCCAGACATGGACTTCGCGCCCGCCGGCAAAGTTCGTCCCGTGGTCATCCGCCCAACGGATCTTAACCGAGCCAATGGCCCCGGTGCAGCCGGTTGCGGAGAAGTTATTCTTCGGTCGATCCTTGGCTAGAGGATCGCAGCCGCCGCGGCTGGCTCGTCCGCTTGCGCGACGCTCGCGGTCGGGGCGTGGAACGGGCTGTCGGTCCGCTCGCAGTCGCCGAAGCTGATGCCCAGGGCTCGAGCGGCTTGCACCGCGGCGCTGCGCGGATCGACCGTTCGCAGACGGCTGACGGCGTCGGCAATCGCCACGCTGTCGATCTGCGGCGGGTTGAAGCAGATCATCTGCCCAAACTCGCCATGATGCACCAGCCGCACGGCGTGCGCACCGAACTGCGTGGCCAAGACGCGATCGAACGTCGTGGGCGGACCGCCGCGCTGCAAATGCCCGAGCACGACGCAGCGCGTCTCGCGATGCAGCCGCGATTGAATCTCGGCCGCCACCACGTTGCCGATCCCACCCAAGCGTGCCTGGCGCGATTCGCTGCGCCGCTCGCTGGTCACCAGGCCCCCCTCGGGCAGATGCGCCCCTTCGGCCACGACGACTAATGTGAACTTTTTGCCATGCGCTTCGCGGTCCAGCACCTTGTGGCAGATATGCTCGAAGGTCCAGGAAATTTCGGGAATCAGGATCACGTCGCCGCCGCCGGCGATGCCCGCGTGCAGTGCGATCCAGCCGGCGTGCCGGCCCATGACTTCCAGCACCATCGTCCGCTCGTGGCTGGCCGCGGTGGTGTGCAGCCGATCGAGCGCGTCGGTGGCACAGGCCACCGCACTATCGAAGCCGAACGTGTAGGCCGTGGCCGAGAGATCGTTGTCGATCGTCTTGGGAACGCCGACGACCGGAATGCCGAACTCATGAAACTGCTGGGCAATCGCCAGCGAGCCGTCGCCGCCGATGCAGATCAGACCGGTCAGCCCGAGCTGCTCGGCAGTGACACGCACCGAGGCCAGCAACTCGATATCGAGTTCCTGGCGCTGGGAGACACCGCAGGTGGCGGCAAAGCGGCCCTTGTTGGTCGAGCCCAGGATCGTGCCGCCCTGGTTCAAGATGCCGCGGGTGTTCTTGTCGGTCAGCGGCACGTAGCTGACCGGATCGACCAGGCCCTCGTAACCGCGCAGAAACCCCACGCAATCGTAGCCGAGCTGGGCCGCGCTTTTGTAAACGCCCCGAATGACGGCATTCAGTCCGGGACAATCGCCCCCGCTGGTGAGCACCCCGATTCGTTTTGCGCGCGTCATCGTCAGGCTTCTCCAGAGCGAATTCAAACCCGACGCAAGTCTAGGTTTCGGCTCGTTGCACGGCCGAAAAACTCCGGCGGCCCCGTCTGCGAGGCCGATTGTGCCGGTCTTGCGGCTAAAGCCACGTGTTCTCGATAATAGGGATCGAACGAAAGGCAATTTCGGTTTTTTCCCACCCCTCACCCTGTCCGCGCTGCTGTTCGGTGCGTAACTCATGAAGATTGTTGTCACGGGCAGCGGAGGTCAATTGGGCGCCGCCCTTTGTCGGCGTTTCGGCCCGCGCGCGATCGGTCTCGACCACGCCACCTTGAACATCGCCGATCGCGACGCCGTGCAAACCGCCGTCGACGCGCTGCGGCCCGACGTGGTCGTGAATGCGGCCGGCTTCACGGCGGTGGATCGGGCCGAGAGCGACCGCCAGGCCTGCCAGGCGGTGAATGCCGATGCGGTCGACTATCTGGCCGAAGCCTGTGCCAAGCAGGATGCCCTGCTCGTGCAAATCAGCACGGATTACGTGTTCGGCGGCGATGCGTCGCGCTCGCTGCCGTACGACGAACTCGACGAGCCGGCGCCCCAAGGAGTTTATGGGCAAAGCAAGCTGGCCGGCGAGCAGCAGGCGGCCGGCTGCCCTCGGCATCTGATCGTCCGCACCTGCGGTCTGTATGGCCGCCGCAGGCCGGGCTCACGCTCCACAAACTTCGTGGATGCCATGCTGCGGCTGGGGGCCGAGCGCGACGTGGTGCGCGTGGTCGACGATCAGCGTTGCACGCCCACGTATGTCGAGGACCTGGTCGGCGCGATTGAGTTTCTCATCGGTTCGTCGGCCGAAGGAATTTATCACGTCGTGAACCACGGCTCGGCCACGTGGTACGAGTTTGCGGCCGAGATCTTTCGCCACCGGAGCATTGGCACGCGTTTGGAGCGGATCACCACGGCGGAGTATGCAGCCGCCGCCCCGCGTCCCGCCTACAGCGTGCTCGACACATCGAAGTATCATGCCCTCGGCCATTTGCCCATGCCCGATTGGCATGTGGCCCTGGGGCGCCATCTGGCCGATCGACAGTCGTGAACCTGGCGGGCAGCGGAATTCGTGCGAATTTCGTCCTGTTGGGTAGCGGAATTCGTGAGAATTCCGTCGGACTGCTGGCCGACGCATCAGAAGTTTCACGACTTCCGCTTCGGCTGGGGCGCTG
>DATCFX010000608.1:0-2567 GCA_036509275.1 Pirellulales bacterium
GGCGGGCAATCGATCAGCACGTAGTCGAATTCGGCCAATTGCGCGTCTTCGGCCAGCCGATCGCGCAGGATCATCTCGCGTCCCACCACGCCCACGAGCTCGACTTCGGCCGCGGCCAGGTCGATGTGCGAACCCGCCAGCCAGAGATTTTCGTCGACCTGTTGGCGGATTTCGGCCAGCGGCGTCGGTCCGGTGAGCACGTCGTAAATGCTCTTGCCGTCGGGCTCCGGGGCCACGCCCAAGTGCAGCGTGGCATGCGCCTGCGGATCGAGATCCACGAGGCACACCTTTTGGCCGGTGGCGGCCAGCGCGGCGCTGAGGTTGACGGCGGTGGTCGTTTTGCCCACGCCGCCTTTTTGATTGATGATCGCAATCGTCCGCATGGCAACTCCCTGTGCTGAGCGTGGCCGCGGATTATAGCCCCCGCTACGCCAGCGGTCCTAGACGATTTCGCGCGCCAGCAATAGTAGCGGAATGCATGAGAATTCCGCCGCCGCGCGTGACCCCCAAAAGCGCAACCGCCGGCCGCCCGTTAAGCGGCTGTCATTTTCAGCCCGACAAGCGACACGATTAACAGGATCAAAAACAGGATCCTGGCCGGGCTGGCCGGTTCGCCCAGGATGAGCATGCCCAGGATTGCCGTGCCGGCCGCGCCGATGCCAACCCACACGGCGTAGGCCGTGCCGATCGGCAAGTCGCGCACCGCCAGCGACAGCAGGAGCATGCTCAGCGCCAGCCCCACCGCGGTCAGCAACGATGGAATTGGCCGGGTAAATCCATCCGTGTACTTCAGACCGATCGCCCAGCCGGTTTCCAGCAACCCGGCAATGATGAGTAGTAGCCATGCCATCAGCGGCGCCCTCATAAACGTGGGGAGAAATGCCTGCGGCGGCCGGTGCAGATCGTAGCGGTCAACGACGGCCGCCGAAAGCCGCTGGCCGGTTTCTTTCGTCCGGTTTTTCCGCTAGAAAAGCAAGTCGGCGGGGGACTTCGGGTTTGCGACCAACCGGCGGAGAGCACCATGCGCGTGATCGTTGAGCCCGACCGGGCGGCCGTGAGCCGCACGGCGGCCCAGTTCGTGGCCGAGTTGGTCCGCCGCCGGCCGACCTGCGTGCTGGGACTGGCCACCGGCAGCA
This sequence comes from Pirellulales bacterium, assembly GCA_036509275.1. GTDB lineage: Bacteria > Planctomycetota > Planctomycetia > Pirellulales > PNKZ01 > DATATB01. The sequence continues at coordinate 1,137 of DATCFX010000608.1, forward strand.
CCCCACTGGGCATGTACGCCGAGTTGGCCCGCATGCACCGCGACGAAGGGCTTGATTTTTCACGCGTCGTCTCGTTCAACCTCGACGAATACGTCGGCCTGGGGCCCAATCATCCCCAGAGCTACCGCTATTTCATGCAGGAGAACCTTTTTCGCCACATCAACATCGACACGCGCAACACCCACGTGCCCGACGGCCGGGCTTTGGATTTCGAGGCCCATGCCCAGCAATACGAGAAGCTGATCCGCGACGAGGGGGGCATCGACTTGCAAGTGCTGGGCATCGGCAGCGATGGCCACATCGCCTTCAACGAGCCGGGCTCGTCGCTCGGTAGCCGCACGCGGCTCAAGACGCTGACCATCGAAACCGTCCGCGACAACGCCCGGTTTTTCGGCAGCGAAGAGGCCGTGCCGCGGCTGGCGGTGACGATGGGCGTGGGCACGATCCTGGAAAGCCGGCAGTGCCTGCTGCTGGCGGCCGGGCAATCGAAGGCCCAGGCCATTTGCGACACGGTCGAAGGCCCGGTGACGGCCCAGGTGACCGCATCGGCCCTGCAACTGCACCGCGACGTGGTGGCCGTGATCGACGAAGAAGCCGCGCAGCTGCTCAAGCGCCGCGACTACTATCGCGAGATGGAGCAGGCCCAAGCGCGGCTGCTGGCCGAGCATCGCTCCGGCCGCAAGGGCTTGTGAGCGAAAAGCTTGAAACCAAACCGATTGCGGTTCGCCGATTTCTCATCGGCGCCGGTTGACACGTTTTTTGCAAACCCTTAAGATCACCGATTCCCCTGCATGGCGGCTGGGGCCGATTGTCGTCGCAGAATAAGCGTCAAAGCGAGTGCCGGGAGCGACTTGTGGCTGGTCAAACCAACGAAGTGATCCGCATCCGCATGGAGGCGTACGACCATTCGGTGCTCGATCAAAGCGCCGCCGAAATCGTCGATACGGCCAAGCGCACAGGCAGCGAGGTCCACGGACCGATTCCGCTGCCCACGCGCATCGAGCGTTACACCGTCCTTTCGAGCCCGCACGTAGATAAGAAGGCCCGGCAGCAGTTCGAAATCCGCACGCACAAGCGGCTGATCGATATTGTCCGCTCGACGGCCAAGACGATCGAAGCCCTGAACAAGCTGAGCTTGCCGGCAGGCGTGGACATCAAGATCAAGGCTTCGAGCCGCCACTAAAGTTCAAGGGTTTTAGTAGGCGGCAAGCTTTTTAGCAGGCGTTAAGTCATTCAACAGCAAACGCATACGAATACACCGGCCCCCCAACCAGGCTTTATGCAACGGAAGCCGCGGTAGGTAATTTGCGGCCGCTTTTTTAGGCTGCACACACCTCTCCGGCAACAGACCACAAGGCGCACGAGCGATGGCGATTGGATTACTCGGCCGCAAGGTCGGGATGACGCAGATTTTTGACGAGACCGGCCGGG
>DATCFX010000609.1:0-5355 GCA_036509275.1 Pirellulales bacterium
AAAAAGCCGTAATCGCTGCCGCCGGCGGCACTGCCGGCTTTGCGACCCGCGCGTCCGCTGGCGCGCATCGATGCTTGGCTGCCGTTTGGCGTGCCGGCACTGCAACGCATGCACTGCCGTCGCTGGAAAGCCTGCGACAACCCTGGACTGCGCTCTCACGTGGGCGTCTCAAAAGCAGGAGGGAATTGCAACGCCCGGGGCGGCGGCATCCCGCCGCTTGTTTTCCGTAGCCCAGCCCTTGAGGGCTGGGTTCGCCAGCTGATCCCGCTTTTTCCCGTTCCGATGCGGCCGGCGGCCGCATCGGAACGGGAAACGAGGTGTGCGCGACCGGGTGACCCCCAGCCCTAAAAGGCTGGGCTACGGAAAACGCTGTCTTGTTCCACCTACAAATACGGCGCTCATGTGCCGTGCTGGGCGCTGTGGAGCTGCGAAGCCGTTGGCAAACCACGCAAGCCGCTCGTTCGGCTTGCTCCGATGTTGGGCAGTGATTAGAGTGCTCACCCCCAAAAACGGCAAGATCGCAGGATATCGGCCGATGCTGTTCACTCAACTTACGTTCGTCGTGTTTCTGGTGCTGGTGCTGGTCGGCAATTGGCTGACCTGCCGCTGGAGCCTGGCGAATCGGCTGTTTTTGCTGGGCGCGAGCCTGTGCTTTTTTGCCTATTGGAGCGCGTTCGATTTTTGCGTGTTCGTGGGAGTCACGGCGGCCAATGCCGCTTGCATGGCGGGCGTGCAGCGCGCCAAGTCGGACGGCGTGCGCAGGGCCTGCGTTTGGCTGTCGGTGCTCACCGGACTGGGGACCATCGGCTGCTTCAAGTACCGCCAGTTCTTGTGGAACAATCTGGCGCAGCTTGCCGGCTGCTGTGGTTGGCAGTGGGAGCCCTCGGCCGGCGGATTGGTCATCCCGCTGGCGATTTCGTTTTATACGTTCCAGCAGATGAGCATCGTGATCGACGTCTACCGGGGCCAGTATCGAATCTCATCGCTGCTGAATTACCTGTTGTATGTCGCCTTCTTTCCCCATCTCCTGGCCGGTCCAATTGTGCGCGGCGGCGAACTGCTGCCGCAAATCGAGTTGCCACCCCGGCAGCGCGCTTACAACTGGTCGGAAGGGCTGTTTAATTTTTTCGGCGGCTGGTTTTTGAAAGTGGCCGTCGGCGACCATCTGTCGGACATCATCGATCCGTTTTGGAATGACGCGGCCTTGGCCACGTTGTCCACGGCCGACGCCTGGTGCCTGGCGCTGATGTATAGCGCGCAAATCTTCGCCGATTTCGCCGGCTACTCGTTCATGGCCATCGGCGTGGCCCACCTGTTGGGATTCACCTTGCCCGACAACTTCCGCGCGCCATACCTGGCGTGCAGCTTCAGCAGCTTCTGGCGCCGCTGGCACATCACGCTCTCCACGTTTCTACGCGACTACCTGTACATCGGGCTGCTCGGCGGAAACCGCGTCTCGCGCGGCCGCGTGTACGTCAACCTGCTGCTGACGATGATCATCGGCGGCCTCTGGCACGGCGCGGCTTGGACCTTTGTGCTCTGGGGTGCGGTTCACGGCCTGGGCCTGGCCGTGGAGCGCGGGCTGCGAATCAACGACAGGGCAAAAACGAACCTTGGCCTGCGTGCGGCCTGGTATTTGTTCGTGCAGTTTTCCGTGCTGCTGGCGTGGGTCCTGTTCCGCTCGCCGAGCATGGCGTTCGCGGCCGAATTCATCAGCCGCCTGCTGCTGCTCGAAGGTCATGCCTTGAACTCGACGCTGGCGCCGGTGCTCTCGTACGGGCTCGTGCTCATCGTTCCCGTCATCGTCTATCACGCCTGGCATGTGTACCCCAAGCTGGAAGCCTTCGGCCAATGGCTGCCGATGCGCGGCGCGCTGACCGGCGCGCTGGTTTATGGGGTCTTGGCAATGCCGCATCTGCCACAGGGTTTTATTTACTTCGTGTTCTGATGGACTGTCGCGGAGGATGGGGAAATGCAGGCCTGGGCCCGTGGCTTGATATTCTGTCTGTCGGCGGCCGCAGCGATCGCCGTCTGCCACTGGACCGTGGGCCGCGCGGCGTTGAGCCGGTTCTCCAACCGGCGCCCGCCGGTCGCGTTGGATCAGACCCGCTTTCTATCCCACTACGGCAACTACGGCCTCGACTTTTTGGTGTTTCGCTTTGGCCTGCTGGGCACGGCCGAGCGCTTGCGCCAGGCCGACGTGATCTGCGTGGGCAGCTCGAAAAGCTTGTTCGGCATGCACGCGGCCTATCTCAGTCAGCGGCTCTCGCGACCCGGACTTCCGGTCCGCGTGTACAACGCCGGACTCGGTTTCGGCGAAGGCTTCGGCTATTCGATGGAGATCGTCAAGGCGCTCGACCTGCGCGACAAGGTGCTGCTGGCCGATCTCACCGACAACACCACGAGCTTCGATCTCACGGCGATGGGCCGAGAGGCGATGAGCGTCCCATCCAAGACGGAAGCTTACAAAATTCTTGTGGAGCGCACTTTGAGTTGCTGGCGGGATTCGCTGCTAACCGGACTGCTGCCGCGGGTAAAGTTCGATCCGGCGCGCGGGTTTTTCGCCGCGTCGCAATCCCTGCACACTTCAATGGACCGTTCGCGCGAATCGGGCGACCTGGTCGATACCGACGGATTGCCGGCTTTGGAACGGCCGGATCCCAAATACCCCCGGGCGGCGCACTATTCCTTCGGGTTCCGATACAGCGAATTCGAACAGCCGTTCTTCGAAGAATGCCGCCGCCGGAACATTCGTATCGTGTTCATGTCGATTCCTTACGACGGCTACGATCCGCAGTGGGGCGCGCAAGTGGCCGAAAAGCTCGGCGCGCTGCACGTGGCAGTCGCCGCGGACGGCATCAAACTCTGGGATGGCGTCCATATGTGTACCAGCGGACGCCAGTTGTTCAACGAGCGCCTGGCCGAGCGGCTGCTTTCGCCCGAGATCGATATTTCGCGGTGCATCGCCGAGGTCCGCAGCCGCCGGCAAGACCGCGCGGAATTCGATTTGGCCCGGCGCGAAACCAGCGCGCCTCCCGACGCTCCGGCCGCAACTCGGCCAGTGCGGCCCGTCCCGTTTGAAGAACCCATCGGCAATGCTCGCCCGCGGCAAAACCCCAGCCCGGCCGGCCGCTAGCGGCGCGGGCCAGGTTTCCGCGCGGCTGTATCTTCGTCCGCAACATGCCGGCGCACGCGCTGCATCTGCCGCCGCCAGCGGCTCATTGCCAGACTGCGGACCATCGGGTATGCTTCGCAAGCATCTGACTTGCCCAAAGCGCTTGGACCGGCGGGTCTGCGTCGCGGTCGGTGCCAGAGCCGAGCATCCGTTAGGATCGACCGAAAAATAACTTCTCCGCAACCCCCTCTCCCTTGCGGGAGAGGGTAGGTGAGGGGTCAGAAAATCCGAAGTTATTTTTCGGTCGATCATTAGCGGCTGGCGCCTGGTCCGCTCGACACGCTCTGCCTGCTTGCTTGAAAGGGAGACCTGCTCATGGCTTATACTTTGCCCCAGTTGCCCTATCCGTATAACGCCCTGGAACCACACATCGATGCCCGCACGATGGAGATCCATTATACGAAGCATCACAATGCCTATGTCACGAACCTGAACAACGCGCTGCAAGGCACGGACTTGGGCAATCAGAGCATCGAGGCGCTCGTGGCTTCGATCGACAAGGTGCCCGAGAACATCCGCACCACGGTCCGCAACAACGGCGGCGGGCATGCCAACCATTCGCTGTTCTGGACCATCATGACTCCCGGCGGCGGGGGCGAGCCCAGCGGCCCTCTGGCCGAGGCCGTCACGTCGCAACTCAACGGCTTCGCCAGTTTCAAAGAGGCTTTTTCCAAGGCCGCGCTGGGCCGCTTCGGCAGCGGCTGGTCTTGGTTGAGCGTCGATCGCAACAAGAAATTGCTCATCGAGAGCACGCCCAATCAGGACAACCCGCTGATGCACGGCAATACGCCGCTGCTGGGCCTCGACGTCTGGGAACACGCGTACTACCTGCTCTACCAGAACCGCCGGCCCGACTACGTGGCCGCGTTTTATAACGTGGTGAATTGGAAAGCCGTCGGCGATCGCTACGCGACCGCCATCCGCTAGCACGCACTGCATGCTCCGCGCGCCGATTCTGCCGTTGACTGGCCGCCGCGCAATTCTATAATCCCCGCCCTGCTGCGGTCCGGTTGTACCGTTTCGGTAATTAAATCGGATTGAGTCATGCGTGGCAGGTAACCAAGCCGATCTAGGCAGACGTTGATCGCTGTGCGAGCCCCGCGGCATCCGCCCCCGGGGAGTGGATGCCGACATCGCCAGCGCTTCAACACTGCAGGCGGCAGCGAGCATCGTCGGCGGCGCGCAAGCACTGGCTGACGCACTTCAAATACAATCGTTACTCACAGGATCCGGGACGGCTGTTTCGAACTCGCGCGACACGGATGTCGCCGCGCCAACCGCTTCCTGTCGAGCATCAAACAAAGGGCATGTGCGCCATGCGAGCAACACTTTTTCGGCTGACGGCCGTGGGCCTGCTGGTCGCTGGATTTGCGGGCTGCCAGAGTGGCCGCCCCGGCTGGTCGTTTGCGAAGAAGAGCACGCCCGTCGCGCCCTACGCCAGCAACGGCGCTACTCCCAGCTATCCGGCGTTGCCATCGGCCGGCGCAACACCCAGCACGCTAACACCGCCGGGCGTCACGCCCGGCGTCGCCGCCGCGCCAGGTGCCGGCGGCGCGCTGGCCAGCGCGTCGGCGCCTGCCAATACGTATCCCGAAACGCCCACCAGCTACGGCGGCGCCACCAGCCCGGCCGCGACCGCAGCCTATCCCGGTGCCACGGCGTACCCCGGCACGACGGGCGCATACCCTGGCACGACGGGCGCGTATCCCGGCACGACGGCGGCCGCGACCACAGCTTATCCAGCCGGCGCCGCTGGCGGCACGGCTGCTACGGCGCCGCAGTCCGGATACTATCCGACGGCTTATCCTGCGGCTTCGACGGCCACGCCCGGTTACGGAGCACCCACGGCGACGGCCACCCCCGGTTACGGCACAGGCTATCCCAACGCGACGCCCGCGACCACCGCCAACGCGGCGACCGCCTATCCGCAAACCGCTGCCGCTCCCGGGACGCGCTATGTCGACAGCGCCGGAGCCAGCACGGCCTACCCCGCGACCGCCACGACTCCTGCGACCAGTTCGTCCGACCCGGTGCGTACGGCGCAGGCCCCGCGCTACGGCACCGGATCGCCCTACGATGGTCAATCCGGCAGCGCCGCGACGGGAACTTCGGCCGCGGCGGCTGCGGCTTGGGGACAAACACAGCCAGCCGGCGGCAACTATCCGACCACCGGCAGCAAT
>DATCFX010000610.1:0-2901 GCA_036509275.1 Pirellulales bacterium
GTTGTTTCGGGGGAGTGAAACCGCTCTGGAGTAGCACGGGCGAACGTGCTATTCTCCACCGCCGTTTACGGACCCCCGCGTTTGCAGGGATCCGCGCGGAGCGTGGTCAGTGGCGGTCCTTTCTTTGGCGCTCGGATAGTGCTTTTCTTGCCCTAGCGGCGCGGCCGATTTCTTCGCATGTTCGCGGGCACAGTGCCTCGCGCTGCGCCAGAACGGGCCGGGCCTGCCAGCGGCATGGTAGAAGGAGTCTACCCAATGATTCGTCTCGTGGCGGTGCTGTTCACTGCGCTGTTTTGCACGGGATGCCAGGGCTGTCAGTCCCCGCGGCAGCCGGTCGATCCGTTCCTGGGCCGCACCACCGTGCCGCCACCGCCGACCGGCATCATCGGCCCCGCCGGCAGCGTGCCACCCGATTCGGGCGGCTTCTTGCAACGTGCTCCGGCGACCAATCCGGCCACAGAGAACCAGTTCACTCCGCCGGAAAGCAACAACGACTTGTATGCTCCGCCGGAAATCAATAACGGCATTCCCGCGGGCAGCTATGGTGGTGGTTATCAGAGCTCGGCCCCGCCGCCGCAAAACGGCCGCTGGGCTCGGGCCAACCCGAACCGGACCGCCACCGCCCCGGCCAATGTGCAGTTGACTAGCGGCAGCCAGCCCTGGCTACCGGCGCAAACCGATGCCACGGCGGCGGCTGCCAGCGCACCGGCCACTACGCCCGTAAGCCAAATCCGCATTGTCCCTTCGAGCGCCGGAGCCGGCGGCAGCGATCCCACCGATATCATGAATCTGCCGCCGAAAACCTCGTCTCCCGCCACGGGCGGAGCTACAATGTAAGCTCCCCTCGCGCCCTGGGCGGGACCGACGGTCTCGACCCCCGGGGCGTGTGCCCGGCGAAAAGCGTGCTTTGAGGCCGGGGAACTCCCGCTTCCGATTCGCCGGCCGGGCCGAAGACTCTGGCCTCGTGCGCGACAGGACGCCACGCGTGAATTTGCTCTCCGTCAACTTGCCTTGGACCGGCAGCAACGCCCGGCGGTTGGCCCGCTGGCAGCGGGTCCTGCCCGTGATCGCCGCGATGGAGCCGGAGCTCCAGCAGCTTTCGGCCCGCGACCTGCGTAAGCGGAGCCTGTCGCTGCGTTATCGGGCCAAGAGCCACGAGCCGCTCGGCGAGTTGCTGCCCGAGAGCTTTGCCCTGGTGCGTGAGTCCGCCCGGCGCACGCTCAACATGCGGCACTTCGACGTGCAGTTGCTGGGCGGCATGGCGATGCACGAGCGCTCGATCGCCGAAATGCAGACGGGCGAGGGCAAAACGCTGACCGCCACGCTGGCGTTGTACCTCCACGCGTTGACCGGCAAGGGCGCGCACCTGGCCACGGTCAACGATTACCTGGCCCGGCGCGATGCCGAATGGATGCAGCCCGTTTACGAAGCGCTGGGGCTGACCGTGGGGATCATCGAATCGCAGATGCAAAACTCGGCTCGCCGCGAAGCGTACGCCTGCGACATCACCTACGGCACGGCCAAGGAATTCGGCTTCGACTTTTTGCGCGATCGCCTGCTGATGCGGCGGATCGGCGAGGGATCCACCGACTTTCTGGGCGGCATGCTGGGGCACGCCGGCACCGTAGCGACCGAAAAGCCCGTGCAGCGCGAACCGCACTTCGTCCTGGTCGATGAGGCGGACAGCATTCTGATCGACGACGCCGGCACGCCCTTGATTATCGGCGCCCTGCCCACCGAAGAGGAGAAAATCGCCGCGGAGTGCCATCGCTGGAGCGCGGCGGCGGTGCAGCAGTTCGTCGAGGACGAACACTACGAATGGGACCACGACGATCGCCGGGCCGAGCTTACCGCCGCCGGACGCCAGTTGGCCCGCGGCCTGCCCCTGCCCGAGATGATGCACGCCGTCGGCATGACGAGCATTTACGAATACCTGGAGCGGGCGATCAAGGTGGAGCGGGAGTACATTCTCGATCGGCACTACGTGGTGCGCGACGGCGAAATCCAGATCGTCGACGAATTCACCGGCCGCATCGCCGAGGGGCGCAAATGGCGCGACGGCATCCACCAGGCCGTCGAGGCCAAGCAGGGCGTGACCATCACTACCGGCACCGGCCAGGCCGCGCGGATCACCGTGCAGGATTTCTTTCTGCGCTACAAGGACCTGGCCGGCATGACCGGCACGGCCGTCACCTCGGCCGGCGAGCTGGCGCGGATCTATGAGCTGCGCGTGGTGCCCATTCCCACCAACCGGCCGGCCATCCGCCAGCGCTACGACACGCTCGTGTTTCCCACGAGCGACGCCAAGTGGGCCGCCATCGTCGCCGAGCTGGCCCAAGTCCACGAGACCGGCCGGCCCGTGCTCATCGGCACGCGCTCAATCGACAAATCCGAAATGCTCTCGAGCCTGCTCAACGCCTCGGGCATCCAGCACAGCGTGCTCAATGCCCATCAGATCGCCCGCGAAGCCGAGATCGTGGCCGAGGCCGGCCACGTGGGACGCGTCACCGTGTCCACGAACATGGCCGGGCGCGGAACCGATATCAAGCTGGGGCCCGGCGTCCACGAGTTGGGCGGCCTGCACGTGATTTGCACCGAGATGCACGACGCGGCCCGCATCGATCGCCAGTTGATCGGCCGCTGCGGCCGCCAGGGAGATCCCGGCACCTACCGCCAATACCTGGCCCTGGACGACGACATTCTGCTGGCGGGCTTTGGGCCGCCGAAGGCCGAAAAGCTCAAGGCGCTGGGCGAAACCGGATCGGGCCATCTCCAGGATCTGACCTCCACCTTCGAGCGAGCGCAGCGCCGGATCGAGCGGCTGAAATTCCGCCAGCGCCGCGTGCTGCTCTATCACGAGAGCGAGCGGAAAAAAGCCCAAGAGCACATGGGCCAGGACCC
>DATCFX010000611.1:0-9783 GCA_036509275.1 Pirellulales bacterium
GAGCAACCCTACGACGAAGAATTCCTACTGGCCGCGCTACTGCACGACGTGGGCAAAGCGATCGATCCCAAAAATCAACTGGCGGCTGGGCTCGAAGCCTTGGATGACGTCGTCACGCCGCGCACCTTCTGGCTGATCGAGCACTCGGACGAAGCCCACGCCCTGTTGGACAACGACCTGGGCGTTCGCGCCCGCCGCCGGCTGGGCGAGTCGGAATATTTTGAAGAGCTGTTGATTCTGGCCCGCTGCGATCGCGCCGGCCGAGCTATCGGCGTCGCCGTGCCCGACGTGGACGAAGCTTTGGCCTACATCCGCGACCTGGCCGAAATGTGCGGCGATTAAGGCAGCATCCTCACGCGGATTACCGCGGGAGCTCGAAGTGAAAAGTCCTGGCGCACGCGTCAAATAGCGGCCGATAGCCGTCGAAAATGTTTTCGTTCGCGGTAGCGGTTATAAACGCCGCATCCCCGCCGCGCACGAGGATGTAGGACATCGCCCTCATCCGTTTCTCGCTAGGGCCGTGCGCCATCAACAGCCATGCGCACGACTCCTGCGCCCGTAAGAGCTCCCCAAACCCAAGTTCTTTCAAATTAATAAGGCCGGATTTCTTCAGGCCTTCGCGAGACATTGCCATAATTAGCCCAGCCGGGACGGGCTTGGGCGGTCTGACCAGCCGGATATTGATGTTTGCCCCCGACGCGTCTCGATATAAGACCGCGGCCTCTTTTCGGTCCCAGGGAATCTTTTCAAATCCCTGGGGAAATTGAATCGAGAAATGCAGGGATTGGTCGACGTATCGCTGCGAATCAAGCTTCCCAAGTACCTTATCGGCTGCCTCGGCCGCGGCTCGGTCTGTATTGCGACGCTCTTCCGCAGCTTTGGCCGAACGAATAAAAGGTGATGCGTCAACCTTCCAGCCATTCGCAGTGCGGACGAGTGGAATCGACATGCCGTTAGCCGTCCTCACTAGCAGCGCATTTGCGTTAATGACTTTATCTGTTGCGACGACCGGTCCTTCGCCGACGAGACGAAACTGCTCGCCGAGCTGGACACGACGAATCCGCTCAGGCCTCGCCGCATCTTTCCATTGCTGAACTTGCTCCGGCGCGACCTTGGGTCCCTTTCCAAATATGTCAATGTCCTTCGAAGGCACGATGACCCGTTGAATTCGTGCAACATCGTGTTCGAAATATCCGATGACAAACTCGGCCGCGACCTGCTCGGGCTCCCCGTCATCGTCTTTCCGATTGCGCTCTTGCGACCTTACCAACGCCGAATTTGCTGATACGCACGCAATGAACGTAATCATCAAAAAGCAAGATAGCGATTGCCGGACCGATATACTCATTAGTTAAGTCTCGTCAGTCAACTTCCGCGGTACGCTAGAGCCGACTTATAAATAATCGACGTCCCAGTGGCGAGCAACCGGCAAAAACCGCAGCGCATCGATCCACACCCGCGCCAGAACAAACGTTCCGCAAACCGGGCTGATGAAGAGCGGCCGTTTTTCAAGTGCCCTCAGCCGAAGATGCGGTCGCGCTTCGCTTGGTTATAAGCCAGCTTTTCGGCCTGTGTCATGCGGGCAAAATCGGGCTGGCCGTTGAGGCTGGCGGGCGTTTCCGCCGGCTTGACCTTGCAGTCGCAACCGCATTCGTCCGCAGTCTCGGCCGCGGACTTCGATACGGCGTTCGGTTTTTCTTGGCAACCGCACTCGTGCGCCGCGGCCCCGCAACCAGCGGTCGCGGCTTTATGATCGGTGGCGGCTTTATGAATTTTGGTCGGCACGCCAGCGGGAACGGCGACTGTCGAGCCGCCGCCGTAGCTCATCACGCCGGTTTGCAGCACGAGATCATCGTCCAGCTTGCGCTGCGGCTTGATCTTCAGCCGCTCGAGCACGCCGTGATACGCCCGCACGGCTTCCTCGGGACTGATCACACGATCGGCGATCAGCCGCAGAAACTCGACGAATGCGAGTTGATTCTCGGCATTGTTGATCTTGCGGCCGTAGAGGGCCACGCGAGCGCCGTACTTCTGCGCCTCGGCGATGAGCTTGAACGCATCGTACGTTGTGCCCGCCCCGCCGCCGAGAATGCCGACGATCAGGTGCGGGTCGTACGCCACGAGCTCTTCCATCGCCCGCGGGCCGTGATACACGACCTTGAGAAAGATCGGCCGGCCAGCCGACGCCACTCCGGCCAGCGTGCGGGCGATCGAGTCGTTCACGAAATGCCCGACGTCGGCAGCTTCGAGCCCCTGGCCGGCGTTGGGGTCAAACACCTCGAGAAAATGTCGGAACCCTTTGCGCTCGGCCTCGACGCGGAACTGGCGATAGGCTTCCAGCGCTACCAGGTCCTCGTCCAAGCGGTTATTGAACGTCATGCTGTACAGGCCCAGATCGGCGCCCAGCGAGCGTTCGGGCGGGGCGCAATCGACATGGCCGCATTGTATGTGATCGAGCAGTGCCGTACGAAACGGCCGCGACGGCTCCTGCAGATACGCGCCGCCGCGCACCACGAATACGTCGCTCGTGTCGTTGGCCCGGGCGGCGGGCGTGATGGGGCTGTCGGCAAACAGCCGCTCCTGGATCGTGAGCACGTCGCCCGTGCTGGCCGACATGAGCATGATGTCGACCAGCCCCTGGTGGACAATCTGCCGGATCTGATCGCGGTACTCGGCGAGCGTGCGCGAGCGGGCCTCGCCGGCATGGCTCTCGGGTGACTTGCCCGGCGCGCCAATGCCGAACGCCATGTCGGCATCCTTGGCATCGGCGATAATAAAATCCTTCGCGCCCGAAGGATCGGCGTGAATCGCAGCCAACTTGCGATCGAGCGATTTTTGCATAGAAAGCCGCGAAATAATCAACGGACAACTGACAACTGACAACTGACAACGGACAACGGACAACTGACTACTTCGCCGCCCCAACCCGCGCCAACACCGTCTCAACGGTCTGCCTTAGCACCTGCCCGCTTTTGCGCAGGGCCTGCACTTCCTTGGGCCAGAGCTCGATCTCACGCGTGGCCACGACGCCCGAGCGGCCCACGACCGTCGGCACGCTGATCGCCACGTCGCGAATGCCGTAGCAGCCGCTTTGCACGCTGGATACCGGCAGGATGCGGCCGCGGTCCAAGGCCACGGTCTCGATCACTTCCTGGATCGCCAGGCCCACGGCGAAGCCGGCCCCGCCTTTTTTCTTGATGACTTCGGCGCCCGAGCCCTTGGTGCGGGTAAACAACTCGCTGGCCAGATTCGGGTTCCAGCCCGGAAACTTTTCCAGCGGCAATCCGGCCGCCGACGCACTGGACCAGATCGGCACCATGCTGTCGCCATGCTCGCCCAGAATCAGGGCCGAAACCTGCGTAGGCGGCACGTCCAGTCGCTCGGCAATCAGGCTGCGAAAGCGGATCGTATCCAACTGCGTGCCCAGCCCCAGCACCTGGCTGGCCGGCAAATCCAGCCGCTCGGCGGCCAGGTACGTGAGCACGTCAACCGGGTTGGAAACCACGAGTACAATCGCCTCGCGGCGATAGCCGACCTTGGCGATCTCGGCCAGGATTCCCGAGAACAGGTCGACGTTGCGATTGATCAGATCGAGCCGGCTTTCATCCGGCTTGCGTCGCAGGCCGGCCGTGATGCAAATCAGATCGCTGGTCGGAATATGTTCGTAGCCGCCGCTGACAATGCGTTGATCGGCCATCACGCTGGCGCCGTGCAGCAGGTCGAGCGCCTGGCCGCCGACCGCTTCGGCATTCACATCCAACAGCGCGATCTCGCGCACGACGCGGCCCATTTGCAAGGCAAACGCCGTACACGATCCGACCAGGCCCGCTCCGCCGATAATGCTGACTTTCATGGCTCAAAAAGATCTCGAAGGGGGTGGGTTGTCAGTTGTCAGTTGTCAGTTCTTCTGCGATAGGGCTGCCATGACGCGATCGGTGATGGCCTGGATCAAGGCTTCCTGCTCGCCGGCGGCCGGTTTTGCTGCCGATCCGTTGGCCGGTGCCGGACCATCGGGGCTGCCGTCGGGTTTGAAGGCAGAGCTTTTGACCGTCGTCGGAGGCGGGGCTTCGAACGCGCGGCGCTCGACGCCGCTGTGGACCCAACTGTCGCGGAACACGTCGTTGGCACAGATGTCGCAATTCTCCATGCCCTGCGCCAGCCGCGCGTCGCTGAAGCCCCACTTGGTTTTCAGATCCAATAGCTCGCGGGTCTTGCCTTCGCCCAGGTAGTTCACTTTGCCCAGGTCGCGGGCCAGCATCAGGATGCGGCAGTACGCATCGAGGATTTCGGTCCACCAATAGGCCCGCTCAACATTTTCACCAAAGCTTACCGTGCCGTGGTTGGCCAGGATCACGACGTTGGTTTTCTTCACGAACGGCAGCACCGTCTCGGCAAACTTCTGCCCGCCGGGCGTCTCGTACATCGTGATCGGCACGTCGCCGAGAAAGACTTCGACCTCGGGCAAGATGCACTGCGGAATCGGCTCGCGGGCCACGGCAAACGCCGTGGCGTGCGGCGGATGGCAGTGGACCACGCTCTTGACATCGGGCCGCTCCTTCATGATCGCCAAGTGCAGCAGCGCCTCGCTGCTGCGCTTGCGAAAGCCGGCAAGCTGGTTGCCCTGCATGTCGATCGTGCAGATATCCTCGGGCTTCATGAAGCCTTTGGAGATCATCGTGGGCGAGCAGAGCACTTCGTTGTCGCCGATGCGATAGGTGATATTGCCGTCGTTGGCGGCGGCAAAGCCCTTATTGTAAATCCGGCGGCCAATTTCGCACATTTCCTGTTTCAGCTTATGAACGTTCATCGCGCACCCGCTTTGGCTGGCATGTGAATGGTGTCGAGGATCGCCGCGTTGTAGGCGTCGATCGGTTTCATGTCGGGATAAAACGGTTGGGCCGCCTCGCCTCCCTCGCTCACGGCAATTCGCGAACCCACGCCGGCGCCAAACTGGTCGTAAACCACCAGTTCCTCGCCCGCGCCCGGGCCGCCCGCGCCCAATTCTTCTAGGGTCAGAGGCACGGCCAAAGGATAGCGGCCGCCCGCCAGGCTCGGATGCCAGCGGCTCAGGGTCACGCAGCCGATAACTTCGGCAATTCGCATCGAGTTAGCCTTTGAGTCACAATAAGAATTTGAGAGCGAGCCAATCGTGAGTCGTATTGAATTCACCACAGAGACACAGAGGCACAGAGACGAAGACAGGGGGGACCACAAAGACACAAGGGGCACAAAGAAAAGACTTCGTGCTCTTCGTGTCGCCGTTGTGAACTACATCTTCTCTTTCCCCTTTTCTTCTCTGTGCCTCTGTGCCTCTGTGGTTTCTTCTTTTTCTTTTTTTTCTTCTTCGCTAATCGAGCAACTTGGCCCAGCGGGCCGTGTCGCCCTGGCCGTGATGCTCGACAAATTCGCGGATCGTTTGTTGCAGTTGAAAACCCATCGTCACTGCCGGATTAACCACCAACACATTGACGCCGATCTGTTCTCTCGCTCGCTTCACGCTCGCCCGATCAGTGCCGATCGCGGCCCGCACGCCGCGGCGGCGATTCGTCAGGCATACGGCCAGCTCGCACGCCCCGGTCAACAGCACGGCCGCTTTTCCCCCCTTGGCCGCCGCCTCCGACAATTCGGAAATCACGTCAGTCATGCCCACTCGGGCCAATTGTTCGATCGCAGAGCCATCGCGTCGCAAGCGCTCGATCAGTGCGGCCGGTTCATAGCCGGTTTCGGCCACGCCCAGCACCAGGGCTCGCCCCGTCGCGGCCGCTACCGGGGCGGCGGCCGAGCGCTGTACCACGATGTTGCTGGCTCGCAGCAGGTCGCGTGCCGCCGGAGTGATCACCGCCCGATGCGGCACGACAATGGTTCGAATACCCTCCAACTGTCCCTGGATTGAACTAACCGTCACCACGCGATCGTCGAGCTTTCGCTCCGTGGGCGAGCCGTTTCCGCCGGCTGTCAACCGCTTGAGCACCTCGCGCACGACGGCATCAATGTCCCAATGATTGCCTCTCGCTTGCTCCTGCTCGGCCATTAGTCCGGAATTCCCATCACGCTCCAGCGCACCGGCGTGTTCTTGCTGCCAAGCAGTTCACCCGTGTACTTGCCGTCGCTGGTCACAAGCACGGTCTCACCGATGCCGGCCCCCAGCCGATCGACTGCCAACACCGGTTCGCCATCGCCTGAGCGGCCATCGGCCAGCAGCATCTGCACGATCAGCAACTTGGCCCCATTGAGCGAAGCGTGCTTGACCGTGGACGTCGCCGTGCCGACTACCAGTCCTGTTTGCATTGCACTGTGCCTGAGTAAACTCTGCCAACTAAACGGCGCCAAACTTACTTGCCGAGAATTCGCAGGTCGTCGATCAGCGAACACCGCCGCTCGCGGGTAAACGTCAGCGGCGTGGTCACGCCCTCGCCCGTGGGCGTGGCGATCGAAAACGACAAATAGCCTTCGCCGCCGAGGCCCAAGCTGGCCATGCACGGCCCGTTCTTGACGAACAGCGTGGTGTCCAGCGCCCGGCCCATTTTGGTCATGTTGTGAACGTTGTTGGAGTGGATCAGGCTGGTGTGCCGGAAGCCGTGCTCATAGTGCTTCGCCTTGGCGATCGCTTCGTCCACGTCGCGGCAGCGGACAAACGGGATGAAGGGCATCATCTGCTCGACGGTCACGAACGGGTTCGTTTCGTCGGTCTCGGCGAACAGCAGTTCGGTCTTCGGCGGTACGGTCTTGCCGACGGCCTTGGCCAGCACGGCGGCATCCTGGCCGATAAAATCCTTGTGGGCCACGTCGTGCTTGTGTTCGCCTTCGCCAGCGGTGCTGATCGCGACGCGGACCAAGGCAGCGACTTCGCCGGCATTCAGCCGCACGGCGCCGGCCCGCTCCATCGCGGCCAGCATCGCGTCGAACACCTGGTCGACGACAAAGACTTCCTTTTCGGCAATGCACAGCAGGTTGTTGTCGTAGGCCCCGCCGGTGATGATCGCCCTGGCGGCCCGATCCAGATCGGCCGTCTCGTCGACGACGACTGGCGGATTGCCCGGCCCGGCCACGACCGCCCGTTTGCCGCTGTTCATCGCCGCGCGGGCCACGGCCGGCCCGCCGGTGACGCAGATCAGTTTCACGCCGCGATGCTTGAAGATGGCGGCGGCCGACTCGAGTGTCGGCTCGGCGATCACGCAGATCAGGTTGTCGATGCCCAGATCGCGATAGATCGCCTGGTTGAATCGCCGCACGCCTTCGGCCGCGACCCGCTTGCCGCCTGGGTGCGGATTGACGACCAGCGTGTTGCCGCCGGCAATCATGCTCACGGCGTTACCGGTGATGGTGGGCAGCGAATGGGTGACCGGCGTGATGCAACCGATGACGCCGAACGGGGCGTGTTCGATCACGGCCAGGCCATAATCGCCGCTAAACACTTCGCTGCGCATGAACTCGACGCCCGGCGTGCGCTCGCCCAGCGTCTTGAGCTTTTCGATCTTGTGCTCCAGCCGGCCGATCTTGGTTTCGTTCATCTCCATCGTGCCCAGCTCGACGCAATCGTCGATCGAGATGCGGCGGATATGGTCGATGATCCGCTTCCGCTCGGCGATCGTTCGCTCGGAGAGCCGCTCAAAAGCTTCGGTGGCGGCGGCCACCGCTTCGTCGACGCAAGTAAACACGCCGTGGCGACCGGCAAAGCCGCGCGCCGAGGCCGGCGAAGCGGCCGGCGCCTGGCCACCACCCATCTGCTGCAGGACTTGCTGGACGACGTTGCGGATCAGTTCTTCGGTGGCTTGCATGTGCGTTGGAATCCTCGTTTAGCTGGCCGCTTCGGCGTTGCGATTGAAGACGCAGTCCTGGTCGACGTGTACGCTGTCGACAATGCCGATGATCGTGGCGTCAACCGGCAGGTTCTTGGTCTCGGGCGTGAGCCGGGCGCTGGAGCCCTGCACGATCAACACAAATTCGTTCAGTCCGGCGCCGACCGTGTCGACCGCCACAAACGTGCGGCCGGTGGTCGAGAGCTTGCGGCGGTCCTTGGCGTCGATGCGATACGGTTCGACGACCAACAGTTTGTGGCCCACCATGGACGCCACCTTTTGGGTCGCCACGACGCTGCCGGTGACTTTGGCCACGAACATCTCGTTACCCGCCGCTTTCCAAAAGTTGTTTCGCTTGCCGGGCCACGACAATTTCTTCGTTGGTGGGCACGACCCAGATCTGCGTGCGGCTGCTGTCGGCATGGATCGGCCGCTCGCCAGCGTGGCGCTCGGCAGCGGAAGTCGTGAGACTTCCGGCTTCGGTGCCGGCCTCCGGTCGCGGACGCTCGCGGCTCGCCTTGTCGGTGTTGGCCGTTTCGTCCAGCACGATCCCCAGGCCCTCCAGGTCGCGGCACACGTCGTGCCGCACGCGCGCACTGTTTTCGCCAATGCCGCCGGTAAACACGATCGCGTCGGCTCCGCCCAGCTCGACCAGGAATGCTCCCAGGTGGTTGCGAATGCTGGTGGCGAACAGGGCCAAAGCCAGTTCCGAGCGGGCATGACCGCCGGCGGCCGCGGCTTCCAGGTCGCGGATGTCGCCGCTGGTGCCGCTGATCCCCAGCAGCCCGCCTTGGTTGGCCATTTCTTCGAGCAACTGGCCGAGCGTCTTGCCCGTCCGCTCGATGAGCACCGGCAGGGCAAATACATCGAAATCGCCCACGCGGTTGTTGTGCGGCAGGCCGCTCTGCGGGCTCATGCCCAGGCTGTTGGCCACGCTCTGGCCGTTGCGGATGGCGCACAGCGAATTCGAGCCGCCCAGGTGGCAGGAGATGATCCGCAAGTCCTGCCGGCCCAAAAGCTCGGCCGTGCGCCCGGCGATATAGCGATGGCTGGCGCCATGAAAGCCCCAGCGCCGCACGAGATGCTCGTCGGCCCATTGCCAGGGAATGGCGTAGTGCTTTTGCCGGTCGGGAATCGTCTGATGAAAGCCCGTTTCGAACGCCGCCACCAGCGGAATCTCGGGCAGCTTTTCGCTGAGCAATCGCATGGCCGTCACGTACGGCGGGTTGTGGGCCGGCGCCACTTCGCGCATGGCTTCCATCGCCGCCAAGACGTCGGGCGTTACCCGCTGGACATCGCTATAACGCCCGCCGTGTACCGCCTTGAACCCGATCGCCGCCACTTCGCCGGCCGATTGCAGGCAGCCCTCCTGCGGATCGGCCAGATGTTCCAGGCACTGACGCACGGCCGCCGCATGGTCGGGAACCTGCGACACGAACTCGCGGCGCTGGTCTCCAATCTCGATAAACGAGCGGCTTTCGGCCGAGCCGATCCGCTCGGTTCCGCCCCGCGCCAGTTGCCGCTCGTCGCGCATGTCGAACAAGCGGTACTTGAAGCTGGTCGAACCCAAGTTGGCCACGAGGATTTTCATCGGGCAGGTGCGCTCAAAAGGACTAACCGAAGTACGCCTTGACCAGGCCGTCGGCCGGACGCGGAATCACATGGCTGGCGGTCAGTTCACCGACCTGGTTGGCCGCCGCGGCGCCGGCTTCGACGGCTGCCCGCACGCTGCCCACGTCGCCGCGGACCACGGTCGTGACCAGGCCGCCGCCGATGGCGATCTTTTTGACAATCTGCACGTTGGCCGCTTTGGCCATGGCATCGGTCGCTTCGACCAGGGCCACCAGGCCCTTGGTTTCCAACAGTCCAATCGCATCGTTCATAATCGTGAGGTCCTTTTTCATGGGCGTGAGGATCGAGAAATTTGGAGGAAGCTACTCGGCGCCTTGGGTCGCGCCGCTACGGCTGGGGAGCACGATACCCA
>DATCFX010000612.1:0-1857 GCA_036509275.1 Pirellulales bacterium
GTTTGCAGCACGCAGCAGGGCGCTAACCCCGACTTGGGGAAGCTGGGCGGCGATTTCGAAATCGTCACGGTCTTCAGCCCCTTGCGAGCACTGGCACGGCTCACTCGCGAAAATTTCGCCGGGGTGTTTGTCTCGGCCGACTTTCTCAAGGAAGCCTTGACCGTCGGCAAGCTGCTGCAAAACGAACGCATCTTGCAGGGCATGCCCGACGGCGTCGTGCTGCTGGACAGCGACAACACGATCCTCTGGGGCAATGGCCGCTTGCGCGAATGGTCCGGGCGCGATAGCGTCGTCACCCAAAACTTTTACACCATTTTGGGCAGCCCCGAGATCCTGGGTCCCGACTTCTGTCCCTTCCACACGGCGCTGGCCACCGGGGCCGCTAGCAGTTCGACCCTGCGATCCAACGAGAACCGTTACTTCCGCGTTCACGCGGCGCCGGTGATCGAGGGCGAGGGGGCCGCCCGCAACCTGATCGTCACCATCCGCGACGTCACCGGCGAAGTCTTGCAGCAACAAAAGCTGGCGGCCATCCATCAGGCCGGCATCGAGCTGGCCGATCTGACGCCCGACGAATTGGCACACATGACGGTCGAAGAACGGATCGACCTGCTGAAGTCGAACATCCTGCACTACACGCAGGACCTGCTGAACTTCAACGTCGTCGAGATCCGTTTGCTGGTGCAGGCCACCGGCAAGCTCGAGCCGCTGCTGGCCGTGGGCATCAGCCCCGAAGCGGCCTGCCGGCCGCTGTTTGCCCAGCCGCAAAACAACGGCGTCACCGGTTTCGTGGCGGCCACCGGCAAAAGCTATCTGTGCGAAGACACGACCGAAGACCCGCTGTACCTCGAGGGGGCCAAGGGAGCTAAGAGCTCGCTGACCGTGCCGCTGGTGCTGCACGACGAGGTGATCGGCACCTTTAACGTCGAGAGCCCCGAGCCGCGCGCCTTCACGGAGAGCGACCTGCAATTCCTCGAGATCTTCAGCCGCGACGTGGCCGCCGCCGTCAACACGCTCGAACTGCTCCAGGCCGAAAAGGCCACGACGGCCGCCGAAAGCGTCGAGGCCATCCATAGCGCCGTGGCCCTGCCCGTCGACGACATTCTCAACGACGCGGTCAACATCATGGAGCGCTACATCGGCCACGAGCCGGAGGTCACCGAGCGTTTGCAGCATATCCTGCGCAACGCCCGCGACATCAAGCAGGTGATCCAGAAGGTGGGCCAGAAGATGGCGCCCAGCCAGGCGCACCCCCAAGGCTTGCAGGTCAGCGATCGGCCGCTCTTGCGGAATTTGCAAGTGCTGGTGGCCGATGCCGACGAAAGCGTGCGCAGCGCGGCCCACGCCCTGCTGGAGCGCTACGGCTGCATCGTCGAAACGGCCCACGACGGCGGCGAAGCCATCTTCATGGTTCGCAATCTCGGCCCCGGCGAAGCCTACGACGTCATCATCGCCGACATTCGCCTGCCCGACATGACCGGCTACGAAGTGCTCGTCAAGCTGCAAGAGATCATCGATCACGTGCCAATGGTGCTGATGACCGGCTTCGGCTACGACCCGGGCCATTCGATCGTCAAGGCGCGGCAGGCGGGCCTCCAGTCCGGTGCCGTGTTGTACAAGCCGTTCCGGCTCGACCAACTCCTGGACACCATCGAGCTCATCCTGAAGGCGCCGAAACCCGTGGGCCAGAAGGCAGCCGAGTGAGTGGGTGGCCAGCCGGCGCGTGGCGGCCTGCGGCGAACCGGCGTCTCCTGCCCGCGCCTGCCGGCGCTGCACCACCCCGGGTTGCCTGCTGACCGATTCTGGGGCGGCTGCTGGTTATGCAATTTGCTGATTTTCTGCTCTATCTCCTGGCCG
>DATCFX010000613.1:0-5861 GCA_036509275.1 Pirellulales bacterium
ACCCTCCGCGCATTGGGGCGCAAGCACTTACGTCAATCCCTGGGGAAGTTGGGCTAGGCGGGGCCGCCGGCTCGGGCCGACTCACGCCGCGGCCGGCCAGTTCGGATGCGCCGGTCATCAGCCCGGCTCGCGCATCGGGCGGATCACGGTGACGTACAGGATCATGCCCAAGAACATGACCACGACGACGATCACGGCATAGATCGACCATTTGACCCACAGCCGGTTCATCTCTTGCTCGCGCCGCAGCTTGTTCGCCGCTTGCTCTTCTTGGTATTCGGTGCTGTCTTCGTAGCGTAGCTCGAACTGCGTATTGCAGTACGGACACAGGGCCTGCTGGCCGACCATGTCCGACGGCGTTTCCAGAATGTGGCCCTTGGGGCACGCGATCCGAAACACCCGGGGCTCGGGTGGTTCTTCCACCTTCGGCGGCTCCGGCGGCGGCGCTTGCTGCGCGGCAGGCGGCGGGGGCTCCGCGGCGGCTGGCGGAGGAGGGGGTGGCGGCGCAGGCGCGAGATCCTGCAACGGATTCGCGGCTGCCGCCGGCGGAGCCGACTGCGGCAGCATCGGAATCAAAAACACGGCCCCGCACAGCGGGCATTGGCTCTGCTGGCCCATCTGCGATTCATGGCCTTCGAGCAAGTGTCCCTGCGGGCAGTAAAACTGAAACGGCATGACAACCGACCTCAATCCCACGAAATCGTATGTTTATTCGGCGACGGCGACCGTGTCACCTACCGCGGCATGATAGCAATAGACAAACAATAACTCCCACTCGGCCTGTTGGACATGCCGGCAGCAGATTTCGGCCTGCGGCGACCCTGCCTGCGCCACGCGGCACAGCGCGGTGAACGCCTGGTAATCCCACGCTGCCTGTCCGAGCAGGTATTCGCCCTGCGGCGGCAAATCGGCCGCGTGCTCGCCCGCGATGCGGCCGGCGGCTCGGGCCAGCCGGACGCGAATCGGGTGTCGGCCCACGCGCCGAAACCAATAGTTGGCGTTGGCGAAGTCGGACTCGCGCCGGTGCATGATCCCATGCCAGTAACTGCCGACGGCCGTATCGATGGCCTGGCTGATCTCGTGCGATTGGCTGAGAAAATCGTGATACAGCCACAGCGCCGCGCGGCACGCCTCGGCCATCGTGCGGTCGATCACCTTGCATCCGGCAAACAGCTCGCGATCCGCCAGCGACTCCAGGCGAGCGCGCATCACCAGGTTCGGTTCGCCAGGCCCCAGCGGTGCCAGACGCGGCGGGGTCAGCAGCCCGCCCACGGCCGCCGCGTAGCGCGTCCGCTCGAAGGTTTCGGTCATGGAAATGTCCCTCCGGCACGTTCGGCTCTATCCTAGCAAGCCCGCCGGACGAACCCCAGAGGCCCCCACGTGGCTAAAGCCCGCGGCCGGCGGTTGGTGGGTTTTGCCCCGTGACCGCACCAATGCCTTCCCGCCGCTGGTCTGATACTGGTGGCACTGGTAAACTTAGCGGCTTACGCCAAGGGGCGACTCCCCGTTTTGATACCTCGACCGCTACGGCCTGCAAGTTACTGCAAAGCATGAGCGAAGCATCACCCGAGCCGCACGCCGGCTCGACTCCACCGTCCTCCGTTCCATCCGCCCCCACCTCGGTCCCGGTCGAGCATTCCTCAACCGCCGCTCCGCCCGGCGAGTCCGCTGCGCCGCCAGCCGCCGGCCAACAGCCGGCCGAGCCTTCGCGGCGGATGCGGATCGGCTCGCAACGGCCCCAGACGCCCAAGGCAGTCTCCAAACCGCAGTCGAGTTCCGGCGAACAGAGTGCCGGTGAACAGACCGCCGGCCGACAGGTGGGCAGCGCAGGAAAGGTGGCCGCTGGTGGAAAGGCCGCTGGTGGAAAGTCCGACGGCGGACAGGCCGTCGGCGGTCAAGCGCGGCCGCAAAAGACGTCGCCGGTGCCGAACATCCGTGAGGGATTGTCGCCGGAACTGGAACTGGAAGTCGCCGCGGCATTCGGCAGCCTGTCGTTGGAAGACGCGCTGGAGCCCAGCTCCGCCACCGCGCCGTCCAAAACCATCGAGCCCGAGAGCAAGCAGCAGGCCCGCGTGGTTTCGGTTCACAACGACGACGTGTTCCTCGAGCTGGGGCCGCGCGAGCAGGGCGTGCTCTCGGTGCGCCAATTTCATGAGCCGCCCGAGCCGGGACAGGTGGTCAGCGTGATCGTCGGCCGCTTCGACCCGGAAGACGGCTTGTATCTGCTCAGCATGCCGGGCGGGCCGGTCGAGGTTGGCGACTGGTCGCAGGTGAGCGAAGGGTCGATCGTCGAGGCTCGCGTCACCGGCCACAACAAGGGCGGCCTGGAGTGCGACGTGAGCCAGCTTCGCGGCTTCATCCCGGCCAGCCAGATAGCCGCGTATCGGGTCGAGGATCTGGCCCAATTCGTCGGCGAAAAAATGCTGTGCCTGGTCACCGAAGCGAATCCTGAAAAGCGGAACCTGGTGCTCAGCCGCCGCGCGCTGATCGAACGCGAGAAGGCCGAAGCCAAGACCCAGGTCATGGCCCAACTGGCCGAAGGCCAGGTCCACGAAGGCACCGTGCGCAGCTTGCAGGACTTCGGCGCCTTCGTCGACTTGGGCGGCGTCGACGGCCTGCTGCACATCAGCCAATTGAGCTGGAAACGGGTAAAACATCCCAGCGAGGTGCTGGCCGTCGGGCAAAAAGTGAAAGTCCTGATCCGCAAGATCGATCCCGAAAGCGGCAAGATCGGCCTGGCCTTTCGCGATCTGACCGAAAACCCCTGGCAACATGCCGCCGTCCGCTATCCGGTCACCAGTCGGGCGCAAGGCACCGTGACGCGGATCATGGACTTCGGCGCCTTTGTCGAACTCGAGGCCGGCATCGAAGGGCTGGTACACATTTCGGAAATCGCCCACAACCGCGTGTTCCGCATCCGCGACTTCCTCAAGGAAGGGGACGAAATCGAGGTCAAGGTTTTGGCCGTCGATCCCGAGCAGCAGCGGATGAGCCTGTCGATCAAGGCCATTCAAGCCCGGCCCGAGCCCATCAAAAAAGAGCCGGAAATCCCCGAAGAAGAGCCGCCCCCGCTGCCCGAGACCAAGCGTCGCACGCCGCTCAAAGGCGGCGTCGAGCGGCCCAGCGGCGGCGCAGGGTTTGGATTGAAGTGGTAAGCGGAAAGGGGAAATGCGGAAGGATGAATGCGGAAGGATGAATGGGGATCGGGGCGGATTTACTGGCTCAGAATTTTGCGCACTGCCGGCTGGGGGCCTGATTACAATCGAGTGATTCGACTGTGATCGGCCTCGTTCGAGTGGGATGCTTCGTTGGCGGCGATGCAGAGCTTGGTTCGACTTTCGCTGATTGCCCTGGCGCTGGCACTGGCGCCGCTTGAAGTCCGCGCGGCCACTCCGGGCGGGGCCGATGGGTCTGGCCAGCCGCCGCCGATTCCGCCGGGACCTTTGCACGCAGTGGCCGCGGCGCTCGAGCGACCGCCGGGCACGCCGGCCTTTCCTTACGGCATCCAATCGCACGGCACCCAGCGCGTGTACGACGAGCTGCGCGCGTGCCCGGCCGAGCAGCTCGACGCTTTGGAGCGGGCCATTCATCGCCAGCCGACCTGGCTGCGGCAATTGACCGCCGAGGTCGATTGCGGCGGGTTCGATCCCCACGCGCCGCCGGCACAGGTCGAGGGCGCGCGGCTACTCTGGCAGTTGGTCCCCTTTCAGTATCCGCCGCTGGAGAGTATCCCGCGCGGTCGGCAAGCCGACACCACGTCCACGGCCTTCTACGACCCGCTGTCGGGCACCGTCAGTTTGTCCGAACAGATTGCCCGCTGGCCGCGTGCCGTGTCGCTATTGCACGAAGCCATGCACGCCCAGCAATCCGCGCCGGGGCCGGTAACGTGGGCCATGCTGATCGCCGAGCCCCGCACGCCGCGCACCTGGCTGTACTCGGCCATGCGGGACAATCCGCGGGCGATGGACGCCGCCGTCGAGCTGGGCCCGTCGCTCGTCAGCGGCCTGGCCATCGTGGAGTTGTATCACCGCTGCCGGCCAGACGCGGCGGAGCTGCGCACGCGGCTGGTCGCGCCCAGCGGCCGCTCGTTGAGCGTCGAGTGGATGCTGCGGCAGGCGCATCGCCACGGCCTGTTCGGCGACACGCCGCAGGCCCGGTTACTAGGCGCGGGGCGCTCACTGGGCGCCGTGCCCTCGGGACTGGTCGGCATCAACGCGCTGTTGGGCGAGTCCCCGGCCGGCCGGCAGTTCGTGAAGTCGCTTGTCGGCGAATAGCCCAAAACATGGGTGCAATTCTTCGTAGCGGAAGTCGTGAGACTTCCGGCGCATCAATTCTTCGTAGCGGAAGTCGTGAGACTTCCGGCGCATCGAGTCGAGCGAGTCGGAATTCTCACGCGTTCGGAATTCTCACGAATTCCGCTACCGGGAATTCACCCGGCGGCCTTGCCGAAGCGCTGTTCGAGTTGGGCGATCTTGTCGACGCGGCGCGCGTGCCGGCCGCCTTCGAACTCGGTCTTGAGCCAGATTTCGACCATCCGGTCGATCAGCTTTTCGCCCAGCATGTCGGCCGACAAGCAGAGCACGTTCAAGTCATTGTGCCGCCGGCTCATCTCGGCCGACAGGTCGTCGTGGCAGGGAGCCGCGCGTACTTTGGGAAACTTGTTGGCCGTAACGCACATGCCGATGCCGGTGCCGCAAATCAAGATGCCGCGATCCACCTGGCCAGTGCTCACTTGTTCGGCCACGACCGAGGCAATGTCGGGATAATCGACGCTGTCGCAACTGTGCGTGCCGGCGTCGACCACTTCCTGCTGTAGCCGCTTGAGCAGCTCGATGATCCGTTCGCGGACGGCAAACCCCCGATGATCGCTTCCCACGGCAATCCGCATCGCTGACACCTCTCTCAACCGGGCCGCACGTGCGGCCCGGGTGCCTTCTGAAATCCAGGTCTCGTTTTAAACTTGTCTCTTTTTAAACTTAGGATCGGCCGAAAAATAACTTCCGTTTTTCCCGGCCCCTCATCCGGCCCTCTCCCGCAAGGGGAGAGGGGTCGCGGAGAAGTTATTTTTCGGTCGATCCTTACCTCGATTTAAAATCGAAGTTCTTCCAGCCAAAAGTCCAATTGCTCGCCGATCTGCGCCGCGCAGCGCCGATACAGGTCGGCGGGCCCGCCCACCGGGTCGGCCACGTCCGAGCCGTCGTTGCATACCAGCCGCGTGCGCTCGGCGGCCTCGGGCCACTCGGCCAGGATGGCCTGCCGGTGCGAGCGCGTCATCGTCAGAATCAAGTCGGCATGCCGCACGAGCTGCTCGGTGAGCGGTTGGCTTTCGTGCGCCGACATATCGATGCCCATGTCGGCCATGACGGTCACGCCCTCGGGGCTGGGCCGACTGCCCATCATGGCCGCAATGCCGGCCGACATGACGATCACGCCCCGATCTTCCGCTTCGTCCGGGCGACAATTCAGGCGCTCGGCGAGACGCTGGCGGAACATGGCTTCGGCCATCGGGCTGCGGCAGGTGTTGCCGGTGCAAATAAACAGAATAATCACGCTCGCCAACCGCTTGATGGTTTTTTCGGAAACCACTCCCAGCCGCACCACTTCGAATCGATCGCCCACGACCCGCACCACGCTCGACGGCTGGCCAAAGCGGCTGCGGCCGTCGTCCAGCACCAAGTGCACGCGATGCCCCCAGGCCTCGACCACGTCTTGCGCGGTCACCGCTTCCGTTCGATCCGCGCGCAGCGCGTTGACCAGTACCACCGGCCCGGCCAGCAATCGCAGCACGTCGCGAATCGTCTGATGGCCCGGCACTCGGAGCCCCAGATCGCCGCCGGGAGCCACTGCCTGTTGGACCGACG
>DATCFX010000614.1:0-1117 GCA_036509275.1 Pirellulales bacterium
CGCGGGAGCGGCCTCTTCACCGGCAGGTTTGCCCGTTGTCCTCGATCGCCTTGCCTGCTTGGGTTCTTCCGGCGGTGCCACGACGGCCGGAGCTGCAGCCTGTTGCTGCTGCTGTTGCTCGACGTTGCTCTTGTAAAGCTCCTTCGGCACGCCCTGCTCGATGCCCGGAACGCCGTCAGGGAAAACCGGCTCACGCTTGCCCGGCAACTTCTTCTTGGTATCGAGGAAGTCGAGCATATCGGACGGATCCCAATTGGTCAGGCTGCTGCTGCAACCGGCCAGCACGCCGCAGAGCGAGATCAGAACGGCGGAGGCTATCAGTCGTTGCGAGCGGCGCATAAACGGTTTCTCATTCAAACTTGTGTTCGGCACACGATGCTCAGCTCTTGGCGACCGGCGGCAGCAGAGCCTGCAACGCTTCGGCACGGCTGCGCAGGCTCGGCGGCGTCTGACCATCTTCGCTGATCATGCCGAGCCATTTCCGCGCGGCCGTCATATCGTTGGCGCGCCAGGCGGAGAGCGCCAGAAGTTCGCGCGCAGTGTGGCGGAAGGTCGCCTCGGGCGCAGTCGCCGGCTCCAGCCGCTGCAGCATGTTGTTGTAGGTTTCGGTGTCAAGCAGCAAGCCGGCTGCCCGCACCTTCGCGAGATCACGTTCGTCAGCGGCGACCGTGCCGTCGGCCGAGATTTCGTCGTAAAGCTTCACCGCCGCCTTGGGATCGTGCTTCCCGGCTTCCGCGGCAGCGCGGAGGCGCGACAGGTTGCGATATCCGGACGGTGCGGTCGCAGCCAGCTTCGTGAAGGCCGCCTCTGCCTCAGCAGGCTTGTTCTGGTCGGCAAGGGTCGCGGCCGCCTCGAAGGCTGAACCGGCCACGGCAGCCTTCTGAGCCTCGAGATACTGATAGCCACGCCAGCCGCCCACGGCTGCAACCACGAGGACCGCAGCAGCGATGATCAGAACCGAATAGCGGTCCCAAATCTTCTTGAGCTGTTCGCGGCGCAGATCCTCGTCGATTTCGCTAAATAATTCAGACACTTAAGGTTTTCCCGTCCCCGATTTTATGCAAATCCGCGGCGCAACAGCGTGCGCTCATCCCCACCATGGCGGCGGCGATACCCT
>DATCFX010000615.1:0-2506 GCA_036509275.1 Pirellulales bacterium
CGTGGCAGTGGTCGAGGGCATGCCAGTGCTCACGGTCGATCAGCCAGACAACAAGTTCCACCGCTGGTTTCTGCTCAATGGCCCGATCGACGTTCCCGCCGGCGGTTCCTCGAATCAGTACGGCACGGCCCAGGATGGCTCGTATCCGGCTTTCGCCTTGTACGATCCTGCGACCTTGCCTGGCGGCCAGGACAATCCGAATTTGGGCGACCACTGGGGAGTGGATAACGGCTCATGGAAGCTGGTCTTCGGCCGCGAAGGTTTTTACGTGCTGGGCGGAGCGTATGGCAGCCCGGCGGCCGACGATGGCAGCGGCGGCGAAACGCCCAGCACACAGCGAACGATCGTCAGGCCCTACGCCATTCGCCAGGTTGTGGCCAAGCTGACAGCCACGCTGACCGCCAACGGCAATGCCCAGGCAACGCTGCAGCAATCTTCCACGACCGGCAGCGTGCTCACTTATTCCGATACGTCGATCACTGCCGTCATGGTGTTCGATGGCGGCTTCTTGCCGCCAGGACAGGCTCTCACCGACGGCACGCTGGTCTTCTGCGAGCAAATGCTCGACAGCGATCGCCTGTTGGTCATTCAGGCCGATACGTGCCCGACTGCCGCTGGCGGCTAGGAGCTTGGGATGACGCTTGGCGGGCTATGCCTGAGCGGCTGCTGCGGCTGCCAGCTTCTCTACGATACGTTCCAGCGCGCCGCCGACACGACGAATCTCGGCGCCCCCTGGAAAGGCTTGCGGGGCGACACCGAGATTCTCGATCGCACCCTGACGATGACCGCCGGCTCGGCCATTGCCTGGACGGGCGGCTACACGACGTTCATGGGCTCGTTTTGGGTCTACTTCTCGAGCATTGCCGCCGGCACGGTCTTTCGGATTTACCTGGGCGCGCCGAGCACGACGACCGTGCCGACGACCAATTACGTGGAATACACGTACCAGCCGTGGAGCAGCGTCAGCGGCGCTCCGCAGTCGACGCTCACGGCCGTGGGGCTTTCGACGCGAACCGTCACGGCTCCCGAGGTGCCGGCCGGGGAGACGGACGGTTCGAGCGAGCCGACCGGCAGTTCGATGGGTTTTGGCGCCTGCATCGGCCAGGTCGGCAGCACTTATCGCCTGATCGGCTCCAACGCCAGTCGCGGCCCGACTGGGGCCGGCGCCGACCCGCCGGACTCGCCGATCGTCAACATGCTACCGGCTGGCACCCACGTCGTCCTGCAAATGGTATCGGGCTCGGCCGCGGCGCGGATCAATTTGGCCTACGCCGACGACATGGGAGATATCACCTGCCCGGCGCCCGGAGCTGGCCCTTGCAGTAGCTGCTGGGACTGCAACAGTTCGTGCGGCTGCGACCACGCCAGCCTGTCGGTGACGATTGCCGGCGTGCCCAGCGCCTGCGGCAGCTTGAACGGGGCCTATACGCTCGACTGCGATAGCATCGACAACAAACTCACCTCGCTCGTCAATAAGTGCCTGTTCGTTTACCGCTACGCCGGCGACTGGGGCCAACCGGCGATCACTTTTTCTTACAATCCGCTGACTGACCAATCGACCGTCGTCGGCTTAATCTCGGTCGATTACCTCTACCAGTCGATTTATTACTCTAAGACGGTTTCCGGCACGATCACCTGCGCCGACCTGGCCGGCCTGGTGCTCACTTACCAGCGCGGCAGCGGCGGCGCGGGCTGCCAGAAATCGGACCTCGCCGACTCGACGATCACGATCACCGCAGTCACTGGAGCATAGGCCAATGTCCATTGTCAGTGGTCAGTTGTCAGTGGCCAGTTCCGCCGCTTGCCCGCACCTGGCCGTCGTCGGCCCGCACCTTGTCTGCCGGCACGAGGCCAACCACGATCGCGCCCACGTCATCGCCGGGCCGGAAGTCTGCGCGGCGTGCATCATCCGCAATTGGCCCTGCGCGAACCAAAGCCCCGTCCCCACGGCGGCGGAAATGGGCCAGTTGTCCGCGGTCCGTGGTCCGTTGACGAATCCGCCGTCGCTGCTGGAGCGCGCTGCGAAGTTTGGCGCTGCGATGGCCGGCTTCGCGGCCGACGGCTTTCGGCTCTCAGCGCCCGACCTGGCTGCCGCCCGCTTGAAGATCTGTCAGGATTGCGACCAGTACCGGGGCGGCAAGTGTCGCGCCTGCGGCTGCCACCTGGCCGCCAAGGCCGCGATCCGCCGCGAACGGTGCCCGCTGGGGAAATGGCCTTTCCCCGGAAATGTCCGTGGTCAGTTGTCCGTGGTCAGTGGTCAATCGTCCGCCGCCACGGACAACGAACCACGGACAACGGACAACTGGCTTCGCCAGGTGACGTTCGGCATCACGGCCTTCGATCGCCCGCGGCACCTGGAGCGCCTCGTGGCCTCGATCCTCGAGCATTATCCCGGCGCGCGGATCGTGGTGGCCGACAACGGCCGCCAGCGGGCAGCGCTGCCGCCCTCCGTCGAGCTGCTCGAATTGCCCTACGATTGCGGCCTGTCGGCGGCCCGCAACGCGCT
>DATCFX010000616.1:0-8208 GCA_036509275.1 Pirellulales bacterium
CGCACGAGGTGCTTAACTACGTTGGGCTGGGCGAGCTGCGCTATCGCCGCCTCGAGGAATACTCGACCGGCAATGTGCAGCGGCTCAAGCTGGCCGCGGCGCTGGTCCACGATCCGCAATTGCTGCTGCTGGACGAACCCACTAACGGCCTCGACCCGGCCGGCCGCGTCACGATGCTCGAACTGCTGCGGGACCTGATTGCCCAAACCGGCAAGAGCATCATCCTCTGCACGCACCTGCTGGGCGACGTCGAGCGGCTTTGCCAGCAAGTCGTGATGCTCGATCGCGGCAGGGTCGTGCGCTCCGGCAGCATCGATTCGCTACGGGTGGGCGCTGCCAATCGCTTCGAGCTGGGCTGGGAAGGCAACGGCGAGGCGCTGGTCGCGGCCCTGAAACATGCCGGCGTGACGGTCGAGCGCCCAGGTGAAGCGCCCATGCTGCTGGTCACGGCGCCGGCTGGAGCCGGCACCGGCTTGTTCTTCGAGCTGGCCGCTCGGGCCGGCGTGGTGCTGACGCATCTCAAGCGCGACGAAGAAGACCTGGAGCGGCTGTTTTTCCGCGTGACGGATCAGCATCCGCCGCCGGTACACGATCATGCGCCCGCTCCGCTGGCCGAGGGAGTGGCGCATGGGAATTGACCGCGCACACTATCACGGCTGGGAAGGCAAGCTGCGCTGGCCGCTGCTCGGCTGCGTGGCGCTGGTGCGCGTGGCGCTCGTGCAAGTGTTTCGCCGCAAGAGCTATTGGTTCGTGATCGCCCTCTGCCTGGTCCAATTCCTGTTTTTTTTCGCGGCGATTTACGCGATCACGCAGGCCACGGTGCCGGTGCAAACGCAGCAGAATATCCTGCGCACGTTCGGCTTCAGCGCCGAAGGCCCCAGCGGCGAAGAGAGCGGCTATACCCGGTTCATGGGTCGACAGAGCCTGGTGGTCATGATCCTGCTGGCCTTTTCCGGCAGCCTGCTGGTGGGTTCGGATTTTCGGAACAAATCGCTGCCATTTTACCTGTCGCGCCGCATCGACCGCCGGCACTACATTCTCGGCAAGCTGCTGGCCGTCAGCGTGTTGGTGTCGCTGCTGACCACGTTGCCGGCCGTGGTGCTGTACGTCGAGTTCGGGCTGTTCACCGGCTCGATCGATTATTGGCTCAACGATTGGCGGTCGCTCGTGGCCGTGCTCGTCTATGGCCTGGTGCTGTGCGTCACGCTGAGTATCATGCTGGTCACGCTCAGCGCGTATTTGCAGCGGATGGCGCCGATCGCCATCACCTGGTGCAGCCTGTTCCTGCTCTTGCGGCGGCTCGCATCGTACCTGGCCAACGAGACGGGCTATCCGGCCTGGCTGCTGCTGGATCCCTGGCACGACATCCACGCGGCCGGGCAACTCTGCTTCGCCCGGCATGCGGTCAGCGTCGAGCCGCAACTCGGCTGGTGGTCCCTGGCCATTCTCGCCAGCGTGTGTACGCTGTGTCTGGCGGCCCTGGTGCATCGCGTGCGGGCCGTCGATATCGTGCAGTGACATGCAAGTTGACAATCGCCCACCGGGCAATGCCATGACCGCCGAATTAACCTTCGACCGCGTGACGAAGTTTTACGGCTCGGTGATCGGCGTCAACGATGTAGACTGCCAGATCGGGCCGGGCATCACCGGGCTGCTAGGGGCCAACGGAGCGGGCAAGAGCACGCTCATCAAGTTGGCCAGCGGCCAACTGCATGCGAGCTTGGGCCGCGTGTTGGTCGGCGGCCACGACGCCTGGAGCACGGCGGCCAAACGCCTGCTCGGCTATTGCCCGGACCTGAACACCTTTTACGAAGAAATGACCGGCCGCGAATTCGTCTGGGCCATGGCCTCGCTCTACGGTTACTCCCGCCGCGAGCTCAAGCGCCGTACCGACCAGGTGCTGGATGAGGTGGGCATGGCCGACCTGTCCCAGCGGCGGCTGGCCGGTTGCAGCCACGGCATGCGGCAGCGGATCAAGATCGCCCAGGCGCTGGTCCACGATCCGCCGATTTTGCTACTGGACGAACCGCTCAGCGGCATCGATCCCGGCGGCCGCCGCAGCGTGAACGAACTGCTGTTCAATCTGGCCGAGCGCGGCAAGGCGATCCTGATCTCCAGCCATATCCTGGTCGAAATCGAACACCTGGCCGACCGCGTGCTGATGATCGCCCGCGGCCGGCTGATTGCCTCCGGCACGCTGGCCGCAGTGCGCAGCCAGATGGAAGATCATCCGCAGTTGGTCGAGATCGTTTGCGAGCAGCCGCGGCGGTTGGCGGCGCTATTGATCGAATCCGAAACGGTGCTCAGTACCGAACTGCACGCCGGCCGGCTCCAGGTGCGGACGACAAGTGCCCGCCGGTTCTTCGCGACCTTGGGCGAACTGGTGCTCGAACAGGGGATCGAAGTCGAGCGATTGGAAACGCTCGACGCGGGGGCCGATGCCATCTTCAGCTACTTGCAACAGGGCACGTGATGACCCAGCTGCGCGCCTGGCTGATGCTCGTCTGGCTGTCGTTTCGCCGGCTGCTCTGGTCGTCCAATTCGCTGATGGCCCTGGTTCCGCTGGCCGGCTGCCTATTGTTTTTGCTCAAGCGGCGCTTCGGGGCGAGTGGTTTTTCCGAGCACCAGTTCGACCGCTTCAGCAACGGGTTCCTGATCGAAATTTAT
Source organism: Pirellulales bacterium (assembly GCA_036509275.1). Lineage (GTDB taxonomy): Bacteria > Planctomycetota > Planctomycetia > Pirellulales > PNKZ01 > DATATB01. Next base: position 2,668 of record DATCFX010000616.1, read on the forward strand.
CTGTCGATCGTTGTGCCGCTGTGTACGCTGGCTTTCGCGGCCGGCAGCATCGGCGGCGAGCGCGAGGATCGCACGCTGCTTTTCATCCTGGTGCGGCCGCTGGCCCGTTGGGCCGTGCTGCTGGCCAAGGTCGCCGCCACGCTGCCGCTGGCGCTGGGCATCACTTGCGGCGGCTTGTTCGTGTTTTGCACGCTGGCCGGCGAAGTGGGCCGGGCGGCCTGGACCGACTACGTGCCCGCCGTGTTCTTGACGACGCTGGCCTACGTCGGCTTGTTTCATCTGTTTGCCGTGGCGTTCCGCTATTCGACGATTCTGGCGCTGGTCTACGCGCTGCTGGTCGAAGTGCTGCTGGGGCACGCGCCGGGCATCATCAAGCGCGTGGCCGTGAACTACTACGGCCGCACGCTGATGTACGCAGCCGGCGAGCCCGACGGCCTCGCGCCGCCCGACCCGCACTGGTTCGAGCCCTTTTCGCCGATTGTGGCCCAATGGACCCTGATCGGGTTTTTCGTTGTTTCCTTGATTATCGCCGCGCTCATCTTCCAGCGCCGCGAATACCGGGATTTGGCGTAAGCGGCAGTTTCAGCCGTCCTCTTCGCTGAAATATTCGGATGATTCGACGTCAGCGTCATCCGGCCTGTCGCCCTCAGTCCGAAAGCGGATGTTCCAAGGTTTCGGATCGACGTATTCGATGCCCAATGCCATCAGGAGCCGCAGGACCTTGTGAACGCGCGGCAGGTCGGAACCCGGGAAAAAATCGACCCAGGACTGACGCCATTCCGCAAGTTGCTCCGGGGTGTACGGAGAGGGCTCGTCGATATATGCTTTGCCGAAGTCCAGGAGGTATGGCGGATGGACGAGGGAGATTTCGATAATCCACAGGTCATCCGCGTAATCCAATAGCCGCGGGATGGTTAGACCGTCGATTTCCCTAATCTGCTTGGATGCAAGTCGCCGGTAGCAGCCCAATTCAGTAAGATAAGTGCGTTCGCGGCTGAAGACCTTGATTGCCGAGCGACGGCTCGTGGCCCAGACATTGCCATCCGTGCCGGCGCCGAGTTGTTGCTTGAGGTTGAACTTGAGCCCGTGCCGCCTGGCATACTCTTGAGCCCTTTCGTCTAGCTGGAAATCGCCCATGACTCGGATGCACCAGGAAGGTTTTTCGGCCCGCGTTTCTCTGGATCTGATTGTCGACGGCCAATCGATCGCGATCGCGCAAGTCGGCCCGGACACCGTGCGATTGCGCGAACCCACCAACGGCCTCGAAGGCAAAGCCGCCAAGCTCATCATGACCGTCGGCTCGACGCGCAAGACACAGGATATCATCCTGTCAACATGTTCGCCGACCGATCCGAAGGAAGTCTCGTACTGGTAATTAGGGCTCCGGGCGGACCATCCTATGCGCACGACTTGGACGTTTCATTCGGCCGGACAACTTTTGTTCGGCTCCGGGGCAGTGGCGCAGCTGGGGGCGCTGGTCAAAGAACTATCGCTCAAACGCTTACTGCTGGTCACCGATCGCCAGTTGGCCACGGCGGGAGTGCTGATGCCGGTCGAAGCGGCGCTGGGTGAGGCCGGCATCGACGTCGAGGTGTTCGACGACGGGCAGCCGGAGCCCTCGCTCGACTTGGTCGACGATTGCCTGACGCTGGGCCGAAAGTTCCAGCCGCAGGGCGTGCTGGGTTTGGGCGGCGGCAGCAATATGGACCTGGCCAAGTGCGTGGCCCTGGTGCTGACGCATGGCGGCACGCTGCACGATTACGTGGGCGATGGCCGCGTCCCAGGCCCGGTGATGCCGATCGTTTGCGTGCCGACCACGGCGGGCACCGGCTCGGAAGTGACGGCCGCCGCCGTGCTCACCGACGCGGCCAACCAGATCAAGGTCGGCGTACTGAGCAATCATCTGCGGCCGCGGCTGGCCGTGGTCGATCCGCAATTGACGCTCTCTTGTCCGGCCAAAGTCACGGCCGACAGCGGCATCGACGCCCTGACACATGCCATCGAGGCCTACACCGCGGTGGACAATGCCGTCTTTCCGCTGCCGCCCGGCGAAACGAGCGTCTACCAGGGCCGCCATCCGCTGGGCGATTGCCTGGCCGAAAAGGCGATCGCGCTCATCGGCCAGCACCTGGTGCGGGCCGTGCGCGAGCCGGCGAACTTGCCCGACCGCGAAGGCATGGCCCTGGCCGCCACGCTGGCCGGGCTCAGCTTTTCCAACGTCGGCGTGGCACTCGTACACGCGATGGAGTATCCGATCGGCGGGCTGACGCACTGCTCGCACGGCGCCGGCAATGGGCTGCTGCTGCCGTTTGTGATGCGCTTCAACCTGCCGGCGCGGCAAGCCGAGTTCGCCGAGATTGCCCGGCTGCTGGGCGAAGACACTTCGGGCCTGAGCGTCGAGCAGGCGGCTGAGCGGGCCATCGCGGCGGTCGAGCGGCTAAAAGCGGCCATCGGCATTCCCGCGCGGCTGCGCGACCTGGGCATTACGGAGGCTCAGATTCCCGGGCTGGCCCAGAAGGCGCTGGCCATCAAACGCATCCTGCGCGTCAATCCGCGCCCGGTGAGCCAGGCGGAAATCGAACAGATCTTCCGCTGGGCACTGTAAGGATCGAGCGAAAAACAACTTCTCCGCAACTCCTCTCCCCTTGCGGGAGAGGGCAGGGTGAGGGGGCGGGAAATACGGAAGTTATTTTTCGGGCGATCCTAACCGCTACGAGCGTCACGACCCGCGCTCGGTCTGCAACGTAAGAAACGCCCGTAGCAGCCTGCGCTCTAAAGCCCGGCGCTGGCGACTGGCGCGGCTCTAGCCGCTGGGGGGCCGCAGCGAAGATCCTTGCCCGGCGGGACGGCGGCGGGCCGATATCACGCACTGTCGCTGGCGCGTTTGCGCGAGTGGGTTTCAGAGCGTCGAATTGCGGGGGAGTTCCGGCTTATGGCAAAAGATACGTTTCGCATCGTCACGCGCGGCGCCGACGGCAAAATCCGCATTCGCGACTACAACAAGGCCGAGTCGCTGCAAAAGATGCACACGCAGATCGGCATCGACGATTGCAGCACCGACCTGGGCTTGCGCGGCCAGCCAGTGTTTCATGGCCTGATCGGCCCGATGCCCGAGGGTAAGAACATCGTCCGCTACGAATCGCCCGAAGTGTTCGAGACGCTCACCAAAGAGTGGAGCACGGCCAAGGCCACGCGCCGCAGCCGGACCAAAAAGCCCGACGCCCTGCTGGCCGACATGCCACTGGCTGACAGCGCGCCGGTAGCAATGCCGGAAGACTGAGTTCGACCGTGGGCTGGCGGTGGTGAATCGACAAAAAAAACGGGCGCCGCTTCCAACTGCTGGAAGAGCGGCGCTCGCTTTTAATGAACAAGGTTGCTCGCGGGGTTCCTCCCCGACATTCCGTTACGAGCAACCCATGCTGTTGCCGCAGTTGTGACAAAGATAGCAATTGCCGTTGCGGACGGTAATCGCTCCGCAATTGTCGCAGCTGGGGGCATCGAGCTGGAATCTGGCGAACTGCTCGTCGCGGACTGCAATCTCAGCGTCCGCCGTGAGACCCGTTCGCCGCAGCAGGGCCACATTGGCGTGCCCGTTGCCATTACCATTCGTTGTACTGCCATTGGTGCCACTGCCGTTGGCCGTATGACCGTTGGTCGCCTTGACGCTGCCGGCCGTGCTCTTCGAGCTGCTACCGGTTTTGGGCTGTCCTGCCCCCGCTTTTTGCCCGCCAACCATCTTGGCGGCGGGCACGAGATCTGCTTCCGGATCATCTCCGCTCTTGGCCGGCGACTCCATCGCCGACAGGCCCGCGTTGGCCTCGCGATAGCCGGGCATGAAGGTGATGCCCAGCCAGCGGAAGATGTAGTCCACGATGCTCTTGGCAATGCGGATGTCGGGGTTCTTGGTGTGCCCCATCGGCTCGAAGCGGGTATGCGAGAACTTGTTCACATACACTTCCAGCGGCACGCCGTACTGCAAGCTCATCGACACGGCCGTGCCGAAGCAGTCCATCAAGCCGCCGACCGTGCTGCCTTCCTTGGCCATCGTGATGAACAGCTCGCCCGGGCGACCATCGTCGTACAAGCCGACGGTGATGTAGCCCTCGTGACCGGCGACGCTGAACTTGTGGGTGATCGAACGCCGCGTGTCGGGCAAGCGTTCGCGGCGAGGAGCCGCCTTCTGCTTGTCGGCGGCGCGGTCCCCCTCGGTGCTGGTCGACAGCGGCTGGCTTTCTTTCGAGCCGTCGCGATAGACGGCCAAAGCCTTGAGCCCCAGTTGCCAGCCTTCGAGATACGCCTCGGCGATGTCGGCCGGCGTGGTGTCGCGCGGCATGTTCACCGTCTTGGAGATCGCGCCCGAGATAAACGGCTGGGCCGCGGCCATCATCCGCACGTGCGCCTTCCAGGCGATCGAGCGGGTGCCGTTGCGCGGCTGGAAGGCACAATCGAACACGGCCAGATCGTCGGCGTCCAGATCGGCCGCGCCTTCGACCGTGTCCTGCTTGTCGATGTAGTCCAGGATGGACTCGATCTCCGGCTGGTCGTAGCCCAGCGTCTTCAGCGCCAGCGGCACCGTCTGGTTGACGATCTTGAGCATGCCGCCGCCGGCCAGTTGCTTGTACTTGACCAGCGCGATGTCCGGCTCGATGCCGGTGGTGTCGCAATCCATCAGGAAGCTGATGGTGCCGGTGGGAGCCAGCACCGTGGCCTGGGCATTGCGGAAACCATACAGCCGGCCGCTGGCCAGCACCTCTTCCCACACGTTGCGGGCCGCGTCCTTGAGATAGTCCGGACACGTGTCATCGATCTGCTCGACCGCGTCGCGGTGCATCTGCATCACATTCAGCATCGGCTCGCGGTTTTCTGCATAACCATCGAACGGACCGACGGCCGCGGCCAACTCGGCGCTGGCCAGATTCGCCGCCCCGTGCAGTAGCGCGGTGATCGCGCCGCACAGACCATAGGCGGGGGCCGAGTTGTACGGCTGGCCGCTGGCCATGATCAGGCTGCCCAAGTTCGAATAGCCCAGCCCCAGCGGGCGAAAACGATGGCTATTGGTAGCAATCCGCTTGGTGGGATAGCTGGCATGGTCGACCAGGATTTCCTGCGCGATGAAAAAGATGCGGCAGGCCTGCTGGAACCGCTCGACGTCGAAATTGCCGTCTTCCTGGCGGAACTTCATCAGGTTGATGCTCGCCAGGTTGCAGGCCGTATCGTCCAGGAACATGTACTCCGAGCAGGGATTGCTGGCGTTGATGCGGCCCGAGTTGGGGCACGTGTGCCAGTGGTTGATCGTCGTGTCGTATTGCACGCCCGGATCACCGCAGTACCAGGCGCCTTCGGCCATCTTGGCCAGCACGTCGCGGGCCTCGAAGCTCGGGCCGGAACGCCCCTCGTCGGTGACCCAACGCGTAACCCACGGCTTGTTGTCCACCGCCGCTTGCATGAAGTCGTCGGTGACGCGGACCGAAAGATTCGCGTTCTGAAATAGAATCGAGCTGTACGCCTCGCCATTCAAATTCGAGTCGTAGCCGTTTTCGA
>DATCFX010000617.1:0-16680 GCA_036509275.1 Pirellulales bacterium
CCGCGTCGCGGCCCTGCGTAATGTCAGTCTGGGGGTGCCCTGCGGCTCGGTCTTCGGACTGGTCGGGCCCAATCGCGCCGGAAAGACCACGCTGGTCAAACTGCTGCTGTCGCTCTGCCGGCCGACCGCCGGGCAAGTCAAGCGTCTGGGGCGGCCGGCCAGCGATCGACGCACGCTCGCGCGCGTCGGCTATCTGCACGAAAGCCAGGCCTTTGGCCGCTACCTCAGCGCCGCGGCGCTGTTGGAATACTACGGCGTGCTGTCCGAGGTATCGAGGCACCAGCTGCGCGCCCGGATTCCGCAACTGCTTGAACAAGTCGGCCTGGCCGATCGGGCCCACGAACCCATCGCCCGCTTCAGCAAGGGCATGGTCCAGCGGCTGGCGCTGGCCCAGGCGCTGGTCAACGCGCCTGATTTACTGGTGCTCGACGAGCCGACCGAAGGCATGGATCTGCCTGCCCGGCAGATGCTGCACGAAGTGGTGCGCGCGTGCCGCCGGCGGCAAGCCACAGTGCTGCTGATTTCGCACAGTTTGCACGACGTCGAGCAGTTGTGCGACGAAGTCGCCGTGCTCCGCTCGGGCGAGTTGGCCTTTGTCGGTCCGGTTTCCGAGCTGACCGCCGGCGGATCGGCCGATCCGGCCGCTTTGGAACACGCTCTCGAACCGCTGTATGCCGGAATGACGCCATGAGTTGCTCTCACCGCCTTTCGACGCTGGCCTGGCTGGTGCGCGACACGTTTCGCCAATCGCTGGCCTCCGGCATCTGCTGGCTGTTGCTGGGCTTGAGCACCCTGTGCATCGTCGTCTGCCTGAGCATCAGCACCTCGGGCGCGATGTCACTCGAGCGGCCGGGCGAGACTTCCGACTTTTTGCCGCGCTTCGATCCCGACGCCGGCAACGCCGAAAAGCTCAAGCAGTCGGGCGTGGTCGTGGCCGATGGTCGGCTGCGCCTGGCCTTTGGTGCCATCGAAGTCCCCTTGGGTCGCGATACCCGCAGCGCCGTGCATTTTCTCGAACTGCTGCTGGCCGGCGGCGTGGCCGATACGCTCGGCCTGCTGTTGGCGCTCGTCTGGACTGCCGGTTTCCTGCCACAGTTTCTCGATCCGCGCAGCATCTCGGTCCTGCTGGCCAAGCCCGCGCCACGCTGGTGCCTATTGCTGGGCAAATACCTGGGCGTGCTGGCCTTCGTCGCCGCGCATGCCAGCTTGTTCGTGGGCGGCACCTGGCTGGCCATCGGCCTCAAAACAGGCGTCTGGGATGGCTTGTACCTGCTGAGCGTGCCGCTGCTGCTTTTGCACTTCTCGATCTTCTTTGGCTTCTCGCTGCTGCTGGCCGTGTGTACGCGGAGCACGGTGAGTTGCGTTTTCGGCTCGATCGCCTTCTGGGCCATCTGCTGGGGCATGAACTACGGCCGGCATCTCGCCGCCGGCACGTCGCTGGGGCCCGATACCGAACTTTCGCCGCCGCTCCAATGGCTCGTCGAGGCCGGCTACTGGATCCTGCCCAAGCCGGCCGATCTGGGCATGGTGCTCTACGACGCCCTGGGTGCCCGCGACCATTTCAGCCCGCTGTTTGCCGATCCGGCGCTGTTTTCCTTCGGGCTGTCGATCGCCACGTCGCTGGTCTTCACCGGCTATCTGCTGTGGGCCGCTGCGCGGCAGTTTGCAGCCACCGATTATTGATTCTTCGACGTCGCTTGCTATCCGCCGCGAATGCGAACGCCAGCCGCAGAAACGATCCACAACCGTCCAACAACCGGCTCGCGCGTCAGCAAGTCGAGCGTGCGGCGCACGACGCTCAACAGATGCGGCCGGCTCTGGTCTACAACGCGCAGCACGATCAGGCCGGCATGGTCCGCCGGCGGAAAGATCCGGATGTCGGCGAAGTCCAGATCAAGCGTCACAATGGCACGATTTTCCGCGCGGCAATGCTCGGCTAACACCGCGTCGTCGCAACCGCGCAACCCTTCGACATGGACCGTATGCGCGTCATGGCCTTGGCTGGTAAATAGAGCGGCCACGTCGTCGTGCAAGTTCTCGTCAATCTTGAAACGCATCACGCCGCGCCCGGCGTAAAGGGAATCACCGTCTCGCGGGCCAGTTCGGCTGCGTATTGGACGGCGGCTTGCACGTCTTCGCGTTCGAGATGGTATCCGCGCATGATCTCATCCACGGATTCACCGGCCGCCAGATTGTCGAGGACCACCGAAACCATGACGCGCGTGCCGCGAAGGCAGGCTTTGCCATGACAGACGGCCGGATTCACTGCGATGCGATCTTGCCAGGTCATTCGATCAACTCTTTCTGGGAGGAGACGCCTCAATCCTAGCATTTCAACTCCCCCGAAGCGATAATCACCCATACCATCCCCCGGCCGGGCTTCATGGGCTCGCGGCCAAGCGGCGCGTAGGAGTGGTGGAGATGCCGTTTCTAATGTGCGTCAAATGCCGAACTTCCGCGCGGTCTGCGTAATCCAATGGCCAGCCACCATACCTTCCATCCCTGCGCCGCTGCGCGGCAGTTTGCGGCCACCGATTATTGATGGGATGACCCTGTTTTGGGTGGCGAAAACCCTGCCCGCGCTGGGTATCATGGGGATGATCGGTTAAGCTATCGTTAACCAGTGTACCCCGTCGCGGCTTCATCCACTGACGCACCACCATCAGGAAACTCTCGCCGTGCCAAATCCGCGCTTTACGCAACTTGCCGAGCAGGCCAAGCAGCACATTCGCGAAATCGACATGACCGAAGTCCAACAGAAACTGTATCGAGGCCATCCCTGCCGGGTGATCGACGTGCGCGAAGACAGCGAATGGGCCGAGGGACATATTCCCGGCGCCATTCATATCGGCAAAGGAGTCATCGAACGCGATATCGAACAGGTCGTTCCCGACGTGCAAACTGAACTGATCCTGTATTGCGGCGGCGGCTCGCGCTCGGCATTGGCCGCCGAAGCCCTGCAGAAGATGGGCTACGAAAACGTCTGGTCGATGAACGGCGGCCTGAAGGCGTGGCGCCAGGCCGAGTTGCCGGTTGAGTAGAGGCTAATGCGGATTGATGAATGCTGAATGATGAATGGGGAAGCCTGAACCGTACGAGCCTTTGGCTAGCGCTTTTTGCCGGCGCGCTTGTGCTATGTCCCGCTTGCGGCGGGCGGCAACAGCAGTCGACCGTCGCCTACGAACCACCGCTGGCGGCGCAAGCCGACTTGGTGCGGGCCGGTAAGAGCGACCGGATTGTTCTCTCCCGCGATCTGGTAACCGACGCGGATCTTGCTCCGCTGGCGGGCCTCGGCCAGTTGCGCGAACTGCAATTGCACCACACGCGCCTCGGCGACTCGAGCGCCGCTCTGCTCGGCGCGCTCAAGAACTTGGAAGTCCTGGCGCTGGGCCAGACCAGTTTCGGCGACTCGGCGCTGGCGGCGCTCGCACCGCTCTCGCAGCTCGTGCGGTTGCAACTGGCCAGCTCCCAGATTACCGACGCCGGCCTGGACGACCTGGCGGCCTTTCCGCAACTCGAGCTGCTCCGCTTGGGCAGTCCGCTGACGAGCGATGCCGGCGTGTCGGCCATTTGCCGCCTGCGACATTTGCGGTTCGTGATTCTCGACGACAGCCGCATCGGCGATCCCGGCCTCGAGCAACTGGCCAAACTTCCCGAGATCGAATCGTTGTACGTCGAGCGCACGCAGGTCACCGAGGCCGGCATCGCCCGGCTGCTGCGGGCCTGCCCGGACGTTCACGTACACTGGTAACAGGCCACACGGGTAACCGCTGGCTCTGGGCCCCAGCGGCAGATATGCTAGCGCCGGGGCGAATCTCGGCCACATACGGAACCCACACCCAATGACACGTTCGATGCGCTTCGCATTCATCGGCTTGTTGGTGATCTCGATCGGAGCGGCGGCCTATGGGCTGCGCTCGCTGCGCAGCTCGGGCACCGATATGGCGGCCAGCGCCCAGCAATTTGTTTCGCTGCTCGATACGCCCCAGCGCCAGCGGGCGACCCGCGCGTTCGACGATCTCGATCGGCTGAAGTGGCACTTTATCCCGCTTGCCGAGCGCAAGGGGCTGCAAATCAAAGATATGGACGCCGCCCAGCGGAAGGCCGCGTACAGCCTGCTGCAAGCGGGCTTGAGCCAGATCGGCTATTACAAGGCCCGGCAGATCATGAGCTTGGAGTATATTCTCCGCGAGCTGGAGAAGACGCGTGCCGGTGGCCCCATCCGCGATCCGGAGCGTTATTATTTCACGATCTACGGCCTTCCCGGACCCAAGGGCAAATGGGGCTGGAGCGCCGAGGGGCATCACTTGTCGCTGAACTTCGTGGTCGACGACGGCAAAGTCGTTTCCTACACGCCCAGCTTTCTGGGTTCCAATCCGGCCACGGTGCAGCAGGACATCGCGTCGGCGCCCAGCAAAGGCACGCGCGTGCTGGGGCGAGAAGAAGACTTGGGTTTCGAACTACTGGCCGCGCTCGATGCCGACCAGCGCAAAACCGCCGTGATCGCGGCCAAGGCCCCGCACGATGTGCGCGGCGGCGGCGACGCGCAGCCGCCCAACACGCCGCCGGCCGGGCTGGCCGCCGCCGACATGCAACCCGCTCAGAGCAAACTCCTGCGTTCGCTGCTGGAGACGTATTGCGGCAACATGGCTGCCGACATTGGATCGGCGCGCCTGGCCGAAATCGAGCAGGCCGGCTTCGACAAGGTGTATTTCGCCTGGGCCGGCGCCAATCATCCCGGCATCGGCCATTACTATCGCGTACAAGGTCCCACGTTCGTGCTCGAGTTCTGCAACACGCAGCCCGACTCGGCCGGCAACCCGGCCAACCACGTCCACACGCTCTGGCGTGACACGCGCGGAGATTTTGGCCTGCACCGCTAGGGCGTGCCGGGCGGCATGCGACGAACAAAGAAGCAGGAGAACCACCAAGTCACGAAGGTCACAAAGGTTTCAAAGGCTTTGAGTTCGTAGTGTTCTTTGTGCCTTTGCGTTTCTTTCCTTACCTGCCTTTTTCCTGGTACGTTCAGCGGAAAGGATTGCTCATGCAGCCGGAACTCATCGCCGACTACGCTTGCCAGACCGGCGAGCGGCCGATCTGGCATCCGCAGGAGCAGCGGCTGTATTGGGTCGATATTCCGGCTGGGCGGATGTTTCGCTACGACCCGGCCAGCGGCCAGCACGAGCCGGTCTACCAAGGCCGGCCGATCGGCGGCTTCACCGTGCAGGCCGATGGCTCGCTGCTGCTGTTTCTCGACCGCGGCACGGTCGTGACCTGGCACGACGGCCGGATCGAGCGGACGATCGTGGAAGACATCCCGGCCGATCGCGGCACGCGCTTCAACGACGTGGCCGCCGATCCCGAGGGCCGGGTTTATTGCGGCACGATGTCCGAAAAAGACGCCAGCGGCAACATCCTGCGCTACGCCCGGCTGTACCTGCTCCAGCGCGACGGCTCGCTCAGTACGCTGCTGGACAACGTGATTACGTCCAACGGCATTGGTTTCTCGCCCGACGAGCGCACGATGTACTACACCGACACCGGCGTGCGCACGATCTGGAGTTTCGACTACGACCGGGCGACTGGGACCATCACCAATCAGCGACCGTTCGTGCGCGTGCCCGACGATCCGCAAGAAGGCAAGCCGGACGGCCTGGCGATGGACTCGCAAGGCCGCGTCTGGTCGGCCCGCTGGGGCGGCGGTTGCGTGGTCTGTTATTCGCCCGAGGGCATCGAGCAGCAGCGGATCCATCTGCCGACCGGGCAGGTAAGCTGCCTCACTTTTGGCGGCCCCAACTTGGCGGACATGTACATCACGACCGCCGGCGGGAACGACAAGCAAAAGAACGGCCTCACCGCCGGCGCCCTGTTCCGTGTCCGCAGCGCTGCCAGCGGCGGCCCCGAATTCGTCTCCCGCGTCGGGAACTGAGGGGCGGAGCGCCATCCGCCGATTACCGATCGAGAAGCCTGGTTTCCGGTCGTCCGCTCGCCCCACCGTAGTCGTCTCTCTCGGCCCATCCAGGAAACTGAGGATCAGCATGACGAAGCTTGCCCGCTATCGGTTGACGTTTGCGTGGTTCATCAGTCTCGGCATCGCGCTGGCTTGGGCCTTGCCGGCAAATATCGCGGCTCGCGCTGCCGAACCCGCGAAGTCGGCCGCCGCCGAAGCCCCGGCCGGGGTGCGCGTCTACTCGATCGGCCACAGCTTTCATAACTTCATGCCGGCCATCCTGGCCGAAATCGCCAAATCGGCGGGCATCGCCGATCACCAGCAAATCGGCGCGTCGCGCATCGGCGGCTCGCTCGTGATTCAGCACTGGGATCTTCCCGACGACAAATTCAAGTCCAAAGCGTCGATCAGCTCGGGTAGCGTCGACGTGCTGACCATGTCGCCCATCTACCTGCCGGACGAAGGGATCGAGAACTTCGTACGCCTGGTGTCGGAGAAAAGCCCTCGCACCCGGGTGCTGGTCCAAGAGTTCTGGCTGCCGTTCGATGTGAATGTGAACTTCAAAAAAGGAAAAGTCCCGCCTCCCAACCGCGAGAGTTTTGACCTGCCGAAACTCACGGCCGAGCACGAAGCGTATTTTCGCGACATCGATCAGCACGTGCGGATGCTGAACGACAAGTACCACGGTCAGCCGGCCGTGTTCGTGGCCCCGGTCGGCCAGGCGGTGCTGGCGCTGCGCGAGAAAATCGCCGCGGGCGCCGCCCCGGGTTTGAAGCAGCAAACCGACCTGTTCACCGACGCCATCGGCCATCCCACCGCGCCGCTAAAGGTTCTCGTCGCCTACTGCTACTTCGCGCAGATCTACGGCCGCAGCCCCGTCGGCCTGCCCGTCCCCCCGGCGCTGAAAACCGATGCCGACGAAGCAACCACCGCCAAGCTGAATCGCCTGCTCCAAGAGCTCGCCTGGAACGCCGTCACCCGGCACCCGCTCAGCGGCGTGAAAGCGGAGTAGCCAGACCAGGAGCGACCTGATGGAAGAGAACCTAACCATTCAGCAGGCATATGAAGCGATGTACGCTTACCTAAAGGAACTGTACACGCGATTCGGATTCGACTAACTCGGCGGGATTCTGGGGTCTATGGGACTTCTTGAAGACGGGGTTACAGTTGACCCCGCAGTTTGGAAAGACTGGTTGAGGGCCGTTGAGCAAGCAAAGCAGGGTAATGTGCGGCCAAAGTTGTTTCTGCATCAATAGATAGACTTGGACCTCGGAATCGGACGAGCCTCATGACAAAACGACGGATGCTCACGGGTATTGGCGGTTTGATGCTGCTCGCCATCGTTGTCGGTGCAGCCAGCGCTCCGGAAGCCAGCCAGCGCTATCGGGTCAAAGTGCTCTTTCACACGAACGGCCAACTAGCGATCCGCTATTCTGAGACCAGTGGCCAAGCCTGGGGGCTGCTGGGCGACGAGTGGATTAAAGTTCCTGAGCAGGATCAGCTTGAGCCGGGACACTACGAGATCGAAATGGCCCTTAGCCCCGATAAGAGCAAATGGACGGTGTTTCGGGTTAACACCCGAAACGGCCGTACCTGGGGACTTTTTGCGAAGGAGCCGAACAAGGTGGCGTGGCGCAAGATCGAAGAGGCGAAGTAAGGATCGAACGAAAAGCAACTTCGGTTTTTCTCATCCCCCTCATCCTGCCCTCTCCCGCAAGGGGCGAGGCAATGAAATCGCGAAGTTATTTTGCGTTCGTTCCTTCGCGAGGATTTCGCCGAGGAATACAGTCGTTGTCACGGTCAAATGGGATAAAATAACTGCCTGCCCCCGCCTCCTCGCAGCCCCGCCTCGACGCTGATGTCCGTGATGCGAACCGCCTTTTTCCTCAGCCTGCTGCTTGCCTGCCCCTTCGCCACGGTCTCGGCGGCTCCGTCCCCATCGCCCGGGTTTGCGGAAGCGGTGGAACCCTACTTGCGGGAGCACTGCCAGCGTTGCCACGGCCCGGACAAGCACAAGGGGGACCTGCGACTGGATGCGCTCGCCCGTGATTTTGGAGGCGGCTCGGAGACGGAGCGTTGGCTGGAAGTGATCACCCGGATCGGAGCGGGAGAAATGCCGCCGGAAGGCGAACCGCAGCCGACGGCGGAGGCGTCTGGCCGGGTAATCGAATGGCTCTCCTCGCGGATCAAGGAAGGCGAGGCCGCGCGCATGGCCAAACGCGCCGAAGTGACTCACTACCGGCTGAGCCGGGAAGAATACTCGCACGCCGTTTATGACCTGCTGGGCGTGCGGTACGACACGCGCGCGCCCGGTGCGTTCTCGGAAGATCCGAATTGGCAGGGGTTCGAGCGGCTGGGCAGCGAACTGTCGCTATCCCCCGCGCATGTCGAACAATACCTCAAGGCCGCCGCCGACATCATCGATCAGGCGTTTCCAGACAAGCAGCCCTTCCAACTCAAAAGCCACCGCGATGCGCTGGCCATCGACTGGCACAATGCCGAAAAACGCAAAGCACTGGACGCCATCGGCATCACGCCCAAGATTCGCATGCTGTTCTGGCCCGGGCTCGAAATGTCTTACCTGCGACCGGATGGCGGATACCGCCAGGCGGCCGGGCTGTATCGGGCGCGGATGCAGCTCAGCGGTCTCACGCCGGCCGGCGGACGGGCGCCGCACGTCACCCTGTTCTCTCACGAGTTGGACCGCATGATTTTCGAGGCCGACGTGCTGGCGCCGGAGGACAAGCCGGTGGTGCTGGAGTTCGAGACCTTCCTGCCTGCCGGCAAGTTCGACATCAAGATCAACAACGCGGTGCCGGGCCCGTCGAACGCCCCGCGCTCGGGCCGGCCGGGTGGTTTTGTGTTCACGACGCTCAACGATCCGAAAGCCCGCGCACCCTGGCAGCGCAAGCTGACGGACGATGCCGGCTGGCCGCTCTATCCGTTGCTGATCTTCGACTGGATCGACTGGGAAGGGCCGCTGACGAAACCGGACGACCTACAGAAGCGTGCCGGCTTTTTTCCAGCCGAACGTGCGAGCGCGGACGGGCCCAGCACGGCGAAAGTGCGCGCCTGCCTCGCGCGCTTCGCCCGGTGCGCCTGGCGCCGACCCGTTGCCGAGGAAGAAATCGGCCCGTACGCGGATCTCGTCGCTAGCGAGCTGGCGGCGAAGTCTCCCTTTCGGGTTGCGTACAAGACGGCGTTGCAGGCCGTTTTGGCCTCGAAGAACTTCGCTTACCTCGCCGAAGGTTCGCCGGGAGAGAATCGGGCGCTGCTCGATGATTGGGAGCTGGCCTCGCGGTTGTCGTTTTTTCTCTGGAGTTCCGCGCCGGACGAGAATCTGCTGGCCGCCGCCGCCGATGGCAGCCTGCGCAGCAGCGCGGGTTTGCACGCACAAGTCGCCCGCATGCTGGCGGATCCGAAGATTGCGCGGTTCAGCGCTTCGTTTCCGCGACAATGGTTGCAGTTGAAGCGGGTCGGGGAATTTCCGCCGGATCCCAAACTCTATCCCGACTACGACGACTGGCTCGAGCAGAGCATGATCCTCGAGACCACGCATTACTTCGCCGAGGTGTTCCGGCAAAACCTTCCGCTGGTCGAGTTCCTCGACTCGGATTGGACCATGCTGAATCCGCGGCTGGCGTTACACTATGGCATCGATCCACCAGCCACGGCCGAATTTCAGCGCGTGGCTTTGCGGCCGGACGAGCGGCGCGGAGGCCTGCTCACGCAGGCTTCCATACTCTCGTTGACCTCCGACGGAACGCGGCATCGACCCGTGCATCGCGGGATCTGGATCTCGCAGATCGTCTTCGGCAAGACGCCTCCGCCGCCCCCGCCGAATGTCAGCGCGATTGAGCCGACTCCTGCCAGCGAACCCAAGGCCACGATTCGCCAGAAGCTGGCCGCACACAAATCGAACCCGAACTGTGCGGCCTGCCATGCCAAGATCGACCCGCTGGGACTCGCTTTCGACAACTACGACGCCATCGGCCGCTGGCGCACGGAAGAAACCGTCCTGGGAGGAAAAGGTGCCAACCCGCCCGTCGATGCCAGCGGCACACTTCCCGATGGCCGCAGTTTTGCCGACGCCACCGCTTTCAAACGCCTGCTCGCCGCGAAGCCGGAATCCTTTGCCCGCGCGTTCACGGGCAAACTCGCCGTGTACGCGCTGCGGCGGTCGATGACGTTGGAAGACGAAGCGGCTATCAATTTGATCGTGCGGCAGACCCGCAGCCGCGGCTACCGGCTGCGTGACCTCATCGAAGCTTTTATGGCCTCGGAACTGTTCCGCAAGCGTTAACCCCCCGCCCTGTCCAGCGTTCACCCTGCGGCCGCTCAGAAGATGAACACTTTCAAGCAATCCTGGCTCATGAATCGGCGCCATATCCTGCGCGGTCTCGGCGTCTCCATCGCACTGCCGATGCTGGACTGCATGCGCCCGCTGCTGGCCGCACCCGCTGCGCCGCGGGCCAAGCGCAGTGTCTTCATCTATCTGCCCAACGGCGTGAACACGCTCGATTACCAACTCCTGGACGCCGGGCCCGGGTATCGCTTCAGCCGCGGGCTGAAACCCCTGGAGCGGCACCGCGCCGATATCACGCCGATCTCCGGGCTGCACCATCCGCACGGGCTCGGGCACCATCACAACTGCCAGAGCATCTGGCTGACCGGAGCCGAGATCGGCCAGGGAAAACGCAACAGCATCAGCCTGGATCAACTGATCGCCGGCAAGCTGGCGGCGCACACGCGCTTTGCCTCGTTGGAGTTGAGCGATACCGGCCGGTCGCTGGCCTTCAACAGCGGCGGCATCGGCCTGCCTGCCGAGACCAAGCCGCGCGAGGTCTTTCGCCGCCTGTTCGAAGCGCCCGACGGCGGCGCGAGCCAGGAGCGCGAGAGTTTGCGTCGACGCGGCAGCGTGCTCGACGTGGTGCTGAACGAGGCGCGCGCGCTGGATCGCAAGATCGGCAGCGAAGATCGCGGCAGGTTGGATCAATACCTCACTTCGGTGCGCGAGGTGGAAATCCGCACCCAGCGTGCCGATGGTTGGCTCGACGTGCCGCGTCCCCAGGTGCAGGACGCCGTCCGCCGACACCTCTTACGAGACGTTCCGCAAACCACTCCGAGCGATTATTTCCGCACAGTCTACGATCTGATGGTCCTCGCGCTCCAGACCGACACCACGCGCGTCATCACGTTCAGCTCCGGCGACGAGGGCAAAGGCCTGCCGATTCCCGAACTCGGCATCAACCAAACTCGGCACGCCCTTTCGCACCACAACGGCGATCCCGACCAGATGGATCGCCTCACGCAAAGCGACGCCTTCAACTTCGAGCAGTTCGCCTACTTCCTCGATCGCCTGGCCGAAACGCGCGATGGCGACACGCCGCTGCTGGACCTGACCGTGGCCCTCTACGGCAGCGGCATGGCCTACGGCCACAGTCATGGCAATGCCAATCTCCCCACCGTCGTGGCGGGCGGCCGCGCCCTGGGTCTGAAACATGGCAGCCACGTCGACTTCAACGCGGGCCATTTCAAAGGCTACGCGCTCGATGAAAAGGGGGCGCTGAAGACCGCGCATTACGAACTCTGCTCGCGCCCCGCGAATGACCGGGCACGCTTCAGCAACCTGCTGCTCACGCTGGCGCAGAAGATGGATGTGGAAACGCCCACGTTTGCCGACAGCCTGCAAACGCTTTCGCAATTGGAAGGTTAGGCCGCGATGCGCATCCTGTCTCTCATGGCCTTGCTCGTCGCCGCCTTGTTCATCGTCGCCAGTCCGCTGGTCCACGCGGCAGATCCGCCCGATCCGCGCATCGCGCTGGACAGCGCGTTTCCAGCGGCAAAAACGGGCAGGCGATTCGCCGGCGAGTTGATCCTGGTCGAGCACGTGAATCGCCGCGGCGTCCTGCGTCTGGATCGCGATGGAACGATCAACAAGTACTTTTGGGATTTGCCGCA
This sequence comes from Pirellulales bacterium, assembly GCA_036509275.1. Lineage (GTDB taxonomy): Bacteria > Planctomycetota > Planctomycetia > Pirellulales > PNKZ01 > DATATB01. Next base: position 11,912 of record DATCFX010000617.1, read on the forward strand.
TCATTTTCAAATGCTGCCCTACGCGGCCATCACCTACCACGGCGCTCCCGCCGAACTTGCCGACATTCCATTGGGGACTCATCTGCACGGCAGCTTTTATCTGGGCCCCGCAGGCGATTTCAAGGTCGAGCCGCCCGAGAGCGGATACGTCGCCGGCAAATTGGCAGCACCCGATCTGCGTTCGGTCGTTTCGCAATACTCGCGAGTCCTGCGTTTCGAAGACGATTTCAGCTATCACCAGCATCGCGGCGAGGGCTGGAAACTGATCGCTTTAGGAGCGGACAAGACCACCGTTACCATGCAGCGCGTGAAATTGTCCGATGGCTCGGCTGTGCAGAGCGCTGACGACGGCGTCAAAGCCACGCAGGTGCTACGGATCGACCGTGGCACGCGGATTTGGCAAGGGCGCGCGATCGCCGCGCTCGAAGATCTCGCCCCGGGCCAGATCGTCGAGCTCAATCTCAGTTGGGCCACGCTGCTGGGCTCGACCAAGGAAGACGGCCTGTGCCGCGAAATCTGGATCGATGCGGCGAGCCGCGCAGTCGCCGCCGAGCAGCAACGGCAGATCCACATCGCCCACCTGAAACGCAGCGGCCTGCCCGCCATCATCCTCAAAACCGAATCGATCCCCGGAGAGGGCGCGCGCGGTTACGTCACCTTCGCCTTTCCCGCCGGCATCGACCCCGAGCTGATCGATGCTTTTGCGGCCAGAACTCTGGTCACGCTCTGGGCTGCCGAGCCCAGCCTGCGCGGCTGGGACGGCCCCGTCTCGGGCACGGTAAACGAAGTCACGCGCATCGAGAACCCACCGCCAGGTCACGGCGGCGTGCTCGTGCAGATGCATCTCTACGAGATGCTCGAAGGCTTTCGCGCCGGCAGAACGATCCTGCTGGCCCGACGCGACTGGAATCCACCGCCGCGCCCGCGCGAGGTGGAGCTTTGGCCGAACGACACCCGCATCTTTCACGTCGGGCCCAAACCCGTGGCCGACCGCGACGCCCAACCGTCGCAAGCAAAATAAATCCACGGGCCGCGGTCCGTGCGTTGTTTTCTGGGGGCTGCGCCGCTCGTCAAATATGCGAGCGACTGAAACGTGATTCCCGATTTCGCCGCGCCAGATTGAACGTGGGCGAGCGGCATGTTTGCTTCGCGCGATTTGTGGGGATGCGCTCGCCGTTGCATGGCATCTTAGGAAACGCCGCAGCGGTCGTGACGACCGCCTACTCGGGGATGGGGACCGGCATGGCGCCGCGCGGAGCGTAGTAGAAAATCAGCCGGTCTCCGGGCGTACGCGGCTCCTCAATGAACGCGGACAGTGCCGGCGGCCCGAGCAGCCACCAGCGCCAGGCCAGTCCGCCGGAGCGGCCGTTCAACGTTTGCCGCACTTCCTTGACGTCGGGAGGCAGCCCGAGCAGTTCGCCGCGCCCTACCCCGTAAGGATCGACTGGATCCGTGCTGGTCTGGATCTCGCCGTCGGGTTGCCCCGGACGCTCGGAGCAGACAATGCCTACTAACCTCACGGGTATGGGAAACTCGACGGCCATGGGCTGGGTGCTACGCAGGTAGACGCCGCGCAACGTCGATCGCGATCCTTTTTCAACGCGGTACGAATCATCGTAGGCCACGGTCAGCCCCAGATCTTTCATCGCCCGGCGCCCATGATTGACCACCGCAAACGCAATGCGTTGTGTATAGGGCATCGCCAACCGGTTGACGAATCCGTCCCGGTTGAGCACGACGAAGTTCTGGTAGTTCTTCCCCCCGTCGAGCCCCGGAAAGAAATAGCGCACCGGCGCGGCAATCGACGGCGACTCGTCGCCGTCGGTCGTGATCTCCAGCCACAAATCGTCGTTTTGCAAAGCCTTGGCCGGGCAGTGCAAGCGGAACTACTCGACGATGCCGAGGCCCTCGATCTTGAGCAGCTCGACGCGCTGGCCCGGCTCCGCGGCCAGCTTTTCCGAACTCTGCTTGAGCAGCCGATCGTGCTGTCGAAGCACGCCGTGGCCGTGCTGCTGACAGCGATACGAAACGGCCGGCAGCAGGCCGCGGGCCATGGTCGCCTCCGGGCCGGCCAGCGGCTCGACCAGGGTCTCGGCATCGAAAGGCAGATACTCGATCGTCGTACCAACCGCACTGCCCGAGGTCGTGATCATCAAACTCTCTTGAAACGGCACGTAGACCAGCAGCGGCGATTTGTCTTCGGTGAGCGTCGGAACATGCTTGGACAATTCGGCCACGGGGCAATTGATTGCCGGCTTGTCGGCTCCGTCGAAGTAGAATCGCAATCTTGCGTCTTCAGAAGGGACCGTCATGGCGACCACGGCCCCGGGGCCGTGTATTTCGGCCACGGCGGTCTCCTGGGCATCGTCGCGGCCGGCCTGATTGCAAACGTCGTCGGCACCGCGGGTGGCGCTGTCGTCGGCATTGTTGCGCACCACCGCGCTGGTGCCCTCGCGCGAGAGCTCGGCCAGGTTCATCAGGCGGTTGGCGACGATTTCCGAGCCCTGCTGCCGGCGTGGCCGATACCAGGTGTCGAGCCCTAGCCCGGCCGGCGCTTCGAGCACGCGGACGTTGCGGAACTCGGTCCGGGCCCCGTGATCTTGCAAGCCGATCCAGCCGCCGAGAAAGCGGTGCTTCAGCTCCGGCATCCAGAACGTGTTGGCCTGCTGCCGCAGTTCGCCGTTCATCCAGGCCGTGAGCATGTAGCCTTCGGCCCGCACCACCACGCGGTTCCACCGCTCCGATCGGTCGGCTCGGCCCAGCGGGCCGACGTTGCCATAGATCGACATCGCCGAATGACCCGTGAGCGGCGCATCGGCGGGTTCGTCGAGCAGTTGTATTTCCATGCCCTCGGTGCTGGGCCAGGCCAGCCGTGGCGTGCGGATGCCGATGCCCGAGTTGCCCCCGGCGGCCAGCTTGTATTCTAGCGACAGGGTAAAGTTGCCGTATTCTTTTTCGCTCCGCAGGTAGTCGCCCTGCTGGTTGATGCAGACCACGTTGCCGTCGATCACCGACCACGATGCCAGGTTGCCGGGCGTCCACCAGCCGGCCAGATCGCGGCCGTTGAACATCGGCTTGCCGGCCGGTTCCTTGATCCGCAGCGAGGTGATTTCCGCCCAACCACCCTCGACCGACAAGCGGATCGCAAGCCGGGCTCGATCCAAGGGACTGGCACCCTGCATCTCGTAGCCGCCGTGGGGCGGCTTGTCCCAGCCTTCGTCAAAAAATTCCCACCGCGCGCCGGTGCGCTTGGTGCGAATCTGCTGCACAGGTCCCCCGGCAAATACATAGGTGCCGCCTGGACCATAGATTTCGCCGTTGTCTTCTCTGAGAACCCCCACGGACAACCGGGCGCCGTGCGAGCCCCGCCAGGCGAGCTCCATCTCGTAGTCGCCGAACGTCCACGCGCCCACCAGCGGCGTGCTGTTGCCCTCGCCATGCAGCACGCCGTCTTTGACCGTCCAGCCTTCGGGCCGGTCGGGGCCGGCGTCCCAACCGACCAGCGAGTCGCGCGCGAGCAGGCTTAAGCCCCACGGCTCGTCGTCGGCCGCATCAACTTTCGGCGCCAGAAGCCCACACACGAGCAACGCGAACAATAATAATCGCAACATCGGTTCGCGCCCTTCGGGGCAGGAGAGGACTTGGTAAGCTGTCGCCCCGGCAGTTTCCGTATTGAAGCATGCCCAGAGATCGGCCTCACTCGTGTGGCCGATCAAGCTCCCAGACTTGCATGAATCCAAATACAGAGGAAAGGGCGATGAATCGCCCCGAGCGGCTCAACGCCACCGACGCGACTTTTCGTTGGTCGGGCAGCGTTAACGTGGCAATTTCCTGTGCCGTGGCCGCGTCGTAGACCTTCACCGAACTCCGTTCGGACTGGGCCAAAAACGTGCGGCCGTCGGCCGCGAGCTCGAATGTGCCCTTCTTGACGACATCGATCGTGGGAGATTCGAGCGGATCACCGCCGGCCGAAAGATCGAACCGCGCAATTCGAATCTTGGTGCCGTTATCGTGGAATGAACCCTTTTTCGCGGCGTTCAAGTTCACCGTACACAGCGCCACCAAAGTCTTTCCGTCGCTGGTAACCGCCAACGCGCGCAGGCTGCCGAACCAATTTCGCCCGGAGAAATCGGCCACCGTTCGTGGCGGGGTTTTGCCGCTTAGACCGTGAATCGCAACGCTTCGCGCATCTCCGTCCCAGACCGCCAGGCCGCCATCGGGCGTAAAGGCGAACCGCGCGAAGCCCCAGTTCCGAATCGCGATTTCGGCTTGCATTTTGCCGTCGTCGCTCAGAATGCCGATGAGCGATGGCGACAAACCATCGGCGTCGGCGTACGTTTCCTTGGGCGGGGGGAGGCGGTGTTCGCGGGCGGTGGCGGCGCGGTAGTCCTTGAGGGTATCCCACGAATACGGAACCGTCGAATAAGCCGCGGCCAGTTTCTTGCCGTCGGGCGAATAGGCCAGCACGGGGGAATACCAGGCCTCTTGTTTATTGCCCAGCAAGGTGTGCGGCCCATCCTGCTGCAACACGCGGCTGCCGGTATCGGTGGCCCAGGTTCGAAGCAGCAGCGCGCCTTTGGGCGGGTTCTTGTTCCCCCCGTAAGTCAAGCCGCGCAGCGCGGCCAATTGTTTCCCGTCAGGCGAGTAGGCCAAGGCCATCGGCCGGGTGTTCACGATTTCCGCCGGCCTGCGGGCAGGGGTGAGGTATTGACGGAACGTGCGCTCTGGACAAGCCCACAACGCAACCGTGTTGTTCGGCCCGGCCGTGG
>DATCFX010000618.1:0-3885 GCA_036509275.1 Pirellulales bacterium
TGGTCGGGCAAGTTACGCAGCGCCGCGAGGCGCCGGACATCGCCACGTATCTGGGCAAAGGCAAAGTCGACGAGCTGCGCGTGCTGGGCGAAGCGACCGACGCCGACGTGATTATCTTCGACAACGATCTGAATCCGGCCCAGATGCGCAACCTGGAAAAGGCCACCGGCCTCAAGGTGCTGGACCGCACGGAGTTGATTCTCGACATTTTTGCCAGCCGCGCGCAGACGCACCAGGCCCGGCTGGCGGTGGAGCTGGCCCAGTTGCAGTATTCGCTGCCGCGGCTGAAGCGGATGTGGACGCATCTCTCGCGCATCAAGGCCGGCATCGGCATGCGCGGCCCCGGCGAAAAGCAGTTGGAAGTCGACCGGCGGCTGGTGGAAAAACGCATTCACGACTTGCAGCAAGAATTGCAGACCATCGAGCGCCGCAAGCAGCGCGAGGTGGCCGGCCGCCGCGACCGCATGACCGTCTCGCTGGTGGGCTACACCAACGCCGGCAAGAGCACGCTCTTGAACGCGCTGACCGGCTCGCACGTGCTGACGCAAGACAAGCTGTTCGCCACGCTCGACACGCGCACCCGGCGCTGGTCGCTGCCCGGTTGGGGGCCGGTGCTCTTGAGCGACACGGTCGGCTTTATTCGCGACTTGCCGCACAACCTGATCGAAAGCTTCAAGGCCACGCTGGAAGAAGCGCGGCAAGCCGACCTGCTGCTGCACGTGGCCGATGCCAGCAACCCAGCCGTCTACGAGCAGATTGCCGCCGTGTACGGCGTGCTGCAGGAATTGGGCATCGAGGCCAAGGACACGCTGTTGGTACTCAACAAGGTCGATCGGCTCGAAGATCGTACCCGGCTCGAAGGCTTGTTCAGCCGCTATCCCAACGCCATCACGATCAGTGCGCGCGGCGGCACCGGGCTGGAGCGCCTGCGGGGCGAAGTGAGCGCCGCGCTGAGCCGTGGGTTTGACGACGTGGAAATCGAAATGTCCGTGGCCAACGGCCGCTTGCTGGCATTTCTTGCCGCGCACGGCGAGGTGCTCTCCAAGCAGTACAACGACCAGCACGTGATCGTACACTGCCGGCTGCCGCACCGTCATGTGGCGCAGATCGATCCGGCCGAGGCTTCCGTGCGCTGCACGCTCAACGGTCGCGACAGGCCGCCGGCCGACCAATCTGCCGAGCGCCGCATCGAGGACGTAGCCTAGTCGCTGTTTCAACTGTAGCTGATGCAACTGTTGCCGTTCCACGCCGCTCGTTCAACCGGTCGGGCGACCCCGGACGACCTATGCCCATTCGCTTTTACTGTCCGTTGGGGCATCGACTGCTCGTCCCCGACGAGCGCGCGGGCAAAAAAGGTCGCTGTCCGCAGTGCCATCAAAAGGTCTACGTGCCGGTGGCCGATCCGCGTCCCGGCGGGCAGCCCGGAAGGCCGCAGGCCGGCCAGGCGATCGAGTTGGACCATGCCGACGACGCGCCACCGGTGATTCTGAACGCGCCAGGCGCCCCCGCGTCGCAAATTGCCGCGCCGCGTCGTGGGCGGCACCAGCCGGCAAACGCGGCTTCGGGCAAGTCAAGTGCCGCCGCCGACCCGGTGGATCCAAATGATCCGCTCGCCTTGGCGCTGGATGAGATCACGTCGATGCAACTCGGCAAGCCGATCGTCTACATGCCCGCAGCCGAGGAGGCGCCTAGCCACTCGGGATCGGTGAGCGCCTGGTTGCCGCCGGCATCGGCCAAAGCTGAGACTGTTGCCGCGGCGCAGGCTGCACCGCCGGTAGCGGCACCGCCGGCAGTGGCACGACCGGCAGTGGTCCGTCCGCCGCTGGCGCCCGGGGCAAGCCCCGGGGCTAAATTGCCGCTGGCAAATGTGCCGACGGCAAACGCGCGGCCGGCAAACGCGCGGCTGGCTGCGCCGGCGCCGATCGTTGCGATCCGCACGACTGCGGCGGTGCGCGACTGGATTCGGGTCGCGGAGCCCGACGAACTCGATCGGGCCTTTCGACCGGATGAAACGCGTTTGCAGATGGTGTACTTGTTGGCTGGCGCCTTGATGCTGCTGGCGCTATTGTCGGCTTGGCCGGCACTGACGCACTTCCGGCGCCACGAGGCCGCGCCGTGGGTTGCCGTCGTGCTGCTCATGTCGGTGGTCAGCCTGGTGTATGTGGTCTGGCTGCTGAGCCTCGCCGATTGGAGTACGCTGCGCGTGGGCATGGTGCTCTGTGCCGCCTGCGCGGCCGCCTATGCCTGCGGCCTGGCCATCGTGATCGGCACGCCCGACACGCGGGCGATCGCGCTGGGCCTGGACGAAGTGCGCGCGCACGCGGGCTTGTGGTGCGCGCTGCAAATGGGGCTACTGGGCGCCATCTGCTATGGCTTCGGCCGCCAGGCGAGTTGCTGGCGAGATGAGGCCCGCGGCGATTGGTGAATCGCCCAGTGGCTCCGCTTACAACAGCCCGAGTGCGCTGATGCTGACCGTCTGGCTGAACGGAATGATAGCCCACAGGCCTTGTGTGAAGAACAGCGATACATAGTCGTCGAACACCCGCACCGGCGCCTTGGGCACCACGACGATGTCGGAATCGTTGATCCATAGCTCGTCGGCCGGGCAGGGAACCTTGCCGTACAGCGCGCCGCGGATATCGAGCATCGTGGCCAGCAGCCGCCAATCGTCGCCGCGGCGGAAGATCACCACTTGCCGCAGGTTCGAGCCCACGTTCCAGCCGCCGGCCAGGGCGATGGCCTGCATCAGCGTCGTGGGCCCCACGAGTTCGTAGCGGCCGGGCGTGCGAACCGTGCCGACGACGTACACGTAGCGCGGTGCCCGAGCCAGCAGCACCGGCGTGACTTCCAGGCCTTGCACTTCCATCGCAAAGCGCTCGCCCAACTCCACTTTGAGTTCGCCCAGCGTGAGCCCCTGGACGGGCACCGAGCCGATGGCCGGCAGGGCGATCGTGCCTTCGGGCGTCACGCGGGCCGTGCGCGACTGCCCGCCAAAGCCGAACCGCTTGTCCACCGTGGCCCGCAAGTCCTCGAGCTTGGTGTTCACGCGCAGCGGCGTGACCGTGACCGCAGGAAACTTGTAGTATTTCTGGTAGAGCCGGTCGATCTCCTCGGTCAGTTGCGGCACCGTGCGGCGCATGGCCATCACCTGGCCGACCAAGCGCAGCGTGAGCGTGCCGTCCGGCTGGATGATCAGGTCGCGATTGAGCGTGGCGTCGGCCGCCGATTCGATGCGGATCTCGTCGCCGATGTTCAACTCGTACGGGCCGGCGGTTTCCTCGCGCGTCATGCGAAACACCAGCTCGAGCTGGTCATCGGCCCGCAGCCGGTATTCATTCACATGCGCCAGGCGCTGGTGGCCAGTATATTCACCTTGGGCATAGGGTTGCCAATTGATCGGGCGCTGATTGTCCCAGCTTGGCACGGCGCATTTGCCGTCGACGCAGTCGATGCCTTGGATCGGGTAGGGTGCGGCTGGAGAGAGGGCCTGGCACAACCGGATGGTTGGCTCGCTGCGATCGCAAGCGCCGGCCGCCGACGGAGCCGGACCGAGGCGCGTCCCGCGCGGCGACGCCGCCGCGCGATCGCCCACAGGCGGCGCCGGCCAGCACGCGGCGTACAGCAGGCCGCAGAGCACGGCGCAAACGGCGCCGGCGATCAGCGTGCGCGCTGCGCTGCGGCATAAACGCGTCGGTGGCTGCACATCGTTCATCGTGGGGCGGTTCTCAGGTGGATTGCTGGCCCAACAACCGTGCGCTACTGCGGGTTGCTTCCCCAGTTGAACCAGCGGCTGATTTTGGAAGCGGTCCGCTGCGGCGCGGCCTGGGGCCGCGTTGCCGGGGCTGCTGCCGTCGGTTGTGTTGCGCTCGACTGGCCGGCCGGGCG
>DATCFX010000619.1:0-1025 GCA_036509275.1 Pirellulales bacterium
GGTGCCCGCCATTCCGTGCGCTTTCAGGGCCGTCGCGGCGGTCATCTGGGTGGCCCACTGGTTGTCGAACGTGAACGAGACGACGGTCGGGGCCGTCTTGGCCGGGACCACAGGCTTTGGGAGCGCGGCGCGGGCCGCGGCCGCCGCCAGCGCAGCGGCCAGCGCGGCGTCCAGCTTGGCGACCCTGGTGGCCGTCTGGGCCGTGCCTGTTGTGGGCGGTTTCGGCGTGAACAGGGAAGCTCCGGCCGCGACCGGCCCCGTCGCGGCCGATGCGGGCACGGCCGACATGCCCGCCGCGACAAATGCGGCGACTGAGGTCGCCGCAACGGCGGCCACGGCTCGCCTCAATCGGATATGAATTGACTTCGGGCGAAATAGCCTATGACTCATTGGGTAGTCCCCCTGTGATTCGATAGCCGGTTCCTTCACGAAACCGGCTTAGCGTGCTCGTAGATACGTGCCCACTGACATATAGCTCGACAGTGCCGGATGCCAACCGTATCCCCTATTTACATATTTGCGGCAAAAGTCCAGATTTAGGAATGCAGGGTCGGCTGCCACCACCTGGGTGCATCGATCGCGCACGGCAGGAAGTACCGCTGAGTCCCGGCAACGCCGAGACGGGCCGAGGCCCCCGGTGTATGCGGATCCGGGCGAGATCGCCCGCCCAAGGCCCGGCAGGCACGCCCGAAAGCTCAGTGACCTGGTGAAACTCGAAACTCAGCGTGGTCGCGACGTGATCGGACAGGGTGGCCTCCAGTTGCTACGGGCCTGGTTTCGGAGTCCGGGCCGCGAAGCACAGCATGCGCCGGCGCCGGCCGCCGGCGTCTCGTGCATGTGGGTGAGAGAGAAGTGCCATTTGGATGACTACGCAGCAGTTCAGAGAATGCAGACTCCGCAGAGAAGTAGTGCAACTGCCGCTCGCGGCTAAGCCACCGTCACCGGCCAGCTCGGCCCGGCCTGGAGCTTAGTCAGCCTGGCAGTCAAGGTCGGCTGAATAGCGCAGAACGCAGGAGCAGCGGCGG
>DATCFX010000620.1:0-1593 GCA_036509275.1 Pirellulales bacterium
TGGCCCCCTTCAATCCAGCCGCCGCCCGCCAGGCGCTTCCGCCGGCTTGGCGCGTTTCGGCGGCTTGGGGGCGGCCGCGGCCGCGGGCTTGGGACCACCCTTCGGCGCAAACAGCAGCACGGTCACCGCTCCGGCCACGACCATGATCAGGCCGGCGTAGAAAACCGGTTTGGCCTGCCCATAGGTCTTGCTCAAGTACATCGTCAGAAACGTATTGACCACGGGGGCTCCGCCGAAAACCAAGGGCATGACGTAGATCGGCTTGCCGCCGTAATTGAAGGCCATGATGATGCCCAGCGAGCCGATGGCCCCGGCAGCGCCGCTGGCCAGGCTCCATAATCCGCCGCCCATCGTAAAGGCACCGTGATCGCTGGAGAGCAATGTCAGCGGCACTAATACGGCCACGAGAAAATAAGCAAAGCCGACACAGATGAACGGCCGCAGCCGGCTGCCTCCCATCAGCACCTGGCCCTTGTGCAGCACTGGTCCGTAAGCGCCCCAGCACAAAGCCGTGAGCAGGATAAAAATCGTCACCTTGGCGGTTTCGGCAGCTTTGGCTTCGGCCGTCGACAAAAAGGTCGGCTTGGCTTCGGTAGCTGCCGTCGCGGGCTTTTCCGGCGAGTGGGCCGCGGCGGCGTGGCTGCCCGGGCTCGGGCCGGGCTTGAACACCAGCACGGTGGCCGCGCCGGCGATCACCAGGATCAAGCCCGCGTAAAACAGCGGCTGGGCCTGCTTATACGATTTCGAAAGCGCCATGGTCACAAACGTATTGACCACCGGGGCGCAGCCGAAGACCAAGGGCATGACGTATACCGGATGGCCGCCGGAACTGAGCGCCAGGATGATGCCCAGTGCTCCGACCGCGGTGCCGATGCCGGCGCCGACGCTCCAGGTCACGCCGCGCGTTGTCCACTGGCCGCGTTCGCCGCGCGTGGCCAGCACGGCCCCGGCGGCCAGCACCGCAATTAGAAAATAAGCGATGCCCACGGCGATGAATGGCAGCAAATGGCTGTCCCCCATGCCGCCAACGCCGGCTTTCATCAATGGCCCATAGATTCCCCAACTGACGATGGTCAGTGCAGTGGAGGCCAAGGCCAGGCTAAACTCTTTCATAACCGCCCTAAGGATCGCGAGTTTTCGGAACCCATCACACGCCGCAAGGCCAGGATTGTAACGCACGGAGGCCAACCGTGCATCCGAGGTTGCGGCTACTTCTAGGGCAGCTTCTGGCTTGAGAGCCGACACGCGTTGGACTAGATTGGAGACATCCACCTTTCTGGCCTGGCCCGTGCGTTGCCATGAAACTGATCATTGCCGTCATTCAGCCCAGCCGCCTGGAGGCCGTCAAGGCGGCCTTGACCGAGGTCGAGGTATTTCGGCTTACGGTCATGGACGTGCAGGGCTTCGGCCGGCAAAAGGGCCACACCGAAGTTTATCGGGGCCACGAATTTTCGGTCAATCTGCTGCGCAAGGTACAGTTGCAGATCGCCGTCAACGAAGAGTTTGTCGAGCCGACGATCAGCGCCATCATCAAGGGTGGGCGCAGCGGCGCCCGGGGCGAAATCGGCGACGGCAAGATCTTCGTGCTGCCGC
>DATCFX010000621.1:0-3766 GCA_036509275.1 Pirellulales bacterium
ACCCGCGGGCCTCACGCTGCTGGGCCGCTGCGGGCCGACGGAAGCCTTGCTGGTGCGCAGCGGCGAGGCCCTGTGGAAGCAGCCGGCCCAACAGCCGCAGCCGGTCGTCACGCTAGTGCGAGCCTTGGTGCCGGCCAACGAAGTGCAAGTCCCCGCCGCCGGCGAGACCGATCTCCTGCTGCGTCACTTGCCGCTGGCCCCGATTCAACCGCCGTCCAATGCCGACGGCACTCCAATCACGCCGCATGCCCGGCTCCGCATTCGTCCCTCCGCAGCGGTCGAGCGTTAAGGATCGACTCCGGTGACGCTGCGATCGCCGGTCGTGGGTGTGGTGCGTACCGAGCACCCAGGTTTGGGCGTCAGATTTGTAGGTGAGCACCTACGTTTTTCCGTAGCCCAGTCCCTTTAGGGCTGGGGCTGCGCGAGCACTGCGCGTTTGCCCTCTTTTTCCGACGCGGCCAAAGGCCGCGTCGGAAAAAGAGGGCAGATCTTGGGCGTGACCGAAAAATCCCAGCCCTCGAAGGAACTGGGCTATGGAAAACGGCAAAGCAGAAACCGCGTGAGTTCAACGCCCAGCATTTTCCACCTACTTTCGAGACGCCCACACGCACCCAGCGGCGCGATGGTTTTTTGCCCCGCCGTGTGCCATAATCGAACCGGTCGGCGTGTGAGCGCACAGGAGGCGCTGGGCTGCCGGCTCCGGGACGACCCTCATCCGGCCTTCGGCCCCCTTCTCCCAGGGGGAGAAGGGGTTTGCTAGAGGCGGCCACGCCTTTTTCTACCTACTTTCGAGATGCTCGCACTCGGCGGCGGCGGCCCGGGCGCCGTAAATCCTCTGGCTGTAACTGAAAGCGTCGATGTCTACGCCTACCATGCGTCCTGCCACGAGCAGCACACCGGCCGCCTACGAGGTGCCAGGCACGCAGTTGCCGTGCTATGTGTTCGAGTCCAGCCACGAACTGTCGCGGCACGTGGCCCAGACGATTGCCGGCATCATCCGCGAACGCAATGCCTTCGGCCAAAAGGCCGTGCTGGGACTGCCGACCGGCAGTACGCCGCTGGGCGTGTATCGCGAACTGATCCGCATGCACCGCGAAGACGGCCTCGATTTCGCCGGAGTCATCACCTTCAATCTCGACGAATACTACGGCATCCAGCCGGACCAACTGCAAAGCTACCATCGCTGGATGTTCGAAAACTTTTTCGACCACGTCAACATCCCGCGCAAGAACGTCTACATTCCCGACGGCACCGTGCCGCTGGACGACATCGAAGAACGCTGCCGGCGCTACGAAGACACGATCGAGCGCGTGGGCGGCATCGACTTGCAACTGCTGGGCATCGGCCGCAACGGGCACATCGGCTTCAATGAACCGTTCTCGAGGCCGCACAGCCGCACGCGGCTGGTGACGCTCGACCCGGTGACGCGCAACGACGCGGCCAGCGACTTTTTCAGCGAAGAGAACGTGCCCAACCAGGCCCTGACGATGGGCATCGGCACGATTCTCGAAGCCCGCAAGATCGTGCTCATCGCCTTGGGCGAGCACAAGGCGGGCATCGTGCGCGAGTCGGTCGAGGGGCCGCTGGTGGATCGCGTGCCGGCCAGCTTTTTACGCGAGCATTCCGATGCCGCCATCCTGCTGGACCAGGCGGCCGCCGGCCAGTTGACCGGCGTCGTCACGCCCTGGGTTTTGCGGCAGGTCCAATGGACCGACGTGATGATCAAGCGGGCCGTGCTCTGGCTGTCGGCCAAGACGGGCAAAGCGCTACTGAAGCTCGACGATCACGATTTCCGCGAGCATCACCTGCACGATCTGCTGCACAAGCACGGCCCGGCGCAGAGCGTCGCGCATCGCGTCTTTCGCTGGATGATGGAGACGATCGAATACCATCCCGGCGGGCGCGAGCCGCAGCGCATCATCTGCTTCAGCCCGCACCCGGACGACGACGTGATCAGCATGGGCGGGGCCTTGATCCGGCTGGTGGAAGACCGCCACGAGGTACACGTCGCGTACATGACCAGTGGCAATATCGCCGTCTTCGATCACGACGCGCAGCGCGTGGCCGACCTGGTGACCGAGTTCAACCGGCTGTTCCAGATCGACCAGGACAAAAGCCGGGAGCTGGAGACGCAGGTCCACGGAGCACTGGCGCACAAGAAGCCGGGCGAGGCCGACAGCGAGGGTGTGCTGCGGATCAAGGCGCTGATTCGCTGGAGCGAGGCCAAGGCCGGGGCGATGGTCTGCGGCTGCCGCGAGGAGCACCTGCACTTCCTGGATCTACCGTTTTATCGCACCGGCACGATCGCCAAGAACCCGATGAGCACCGAAGACGTGCGGATCATTCGCGAACTGCTCGAGCAGGTGGATCCGCAGCAGGTGTACATTGCCGGCGACCTGTCCGATCCGCACGGCACGCACCGCGTGTGTGCCGAAGCGATTTTTCAAGCCCTGGCCGAATTCGAACAGGCCAAGGGCCGCCGGCCCGAGGCGCTGCTGTATCGCGGGGCCTGGCAGGAATGGGCCCCGCACGAAATCGAGCTGGCCGTGCCTCTGAGCCCGCGCGATTTGGAGCTGAAAAAGGCCGCGATCTTCATGCACGAGTCGCAAAAGGATCGGGCCTTGTTCCCCGGCACCGACCAGCGCGAGTTCTGGCAGCGTGCCCAGGATCGCAATCGGAACACGGCCGACGTCTACAACCAGTTCGGCCTGCCCGAGTATTTTGCGATCGAAGGCTTCGTCCGCTGGAACGGCGAGCCGATTTAAGCGGCTCTTCCGGAAGCACCCAATGCAACGGCGCCGGCTCGGTTTACCTGACGCCAAATGAAAATCCGAGGGGTGCCGAAATTGTTTGCGTTTGCACGACAGCTTTGGCCCCTTCTGGGTGCCTCGGCGATATTCCTCGCGGCTTCAGCGGTTCTTGTCCAGCAAGTGCGTCAGCGCTGCGATGGGAAGGTGATTTACCCGCTCGATGACACGTACATTCACATGGCGCTAGCGCGGAACCTCGCCTTTCATGGCACGTGGGGGGTGACGCCGGGCGAATTTTCATCGTCTTCGTCGTCGCCGCTTTGGACGTTGTGCCTGGCCGGCGCATTTGCCTTGGGCGGACCAAACGATCTACTCCCGCTGGCGTTGAATATCGGAGCTGGAATCGGTCTGCTGACGACAGCTTGGTATTTCGGTCACCGTCAGCAATGGTCCGCGGGATGGAATTTTGCGGTGCTGCTGGGCATTCTCATTTTGACGCCGCTACCAAGCCTGGCGGTGCTTGGGATGGAACATGTTCTCCAAGCGTGGACTAGCCTGGCGTTGATCTGTCTGGCCGTCGAGCTGTTCAGCTACTCGACGCAAGAGCAGCGGCTTGGCCACATTGCCTGGCTGTTTGTAGCCGCCGTTCTCGCGTGCGCCACTCGCTACGAGGGATTGTTCTTGGTTTTCGCCGTTTGTGTTTGTGCGGTGCTTTGTCGGAGGCCGAAGCTGGCCGTGTGCCTGGGGCTAGTGTCGTTGATTCCGGCTGCGGCCTACGCCGTCGTTTCGCTGCGGCATGGCTCGTTGTGGGCTCCGAATTCCGTGTTGCTGAAGGGAGCCATGCCAGACTTTCATTCCGTTCGCGGCATTGGCACATTTCTTGGCATTAGAGGGCTAAACGCCCTTTCGCAGCAACCTCATCTGCTCTGCCTGCTGTTCACGCTCGTTGCGTTGTGGCTGCTGACAGCCCGACGTCGGCAGTGGACGCAGGACAGATTATTCAATTCGGTGGCAAT
>DATCFX010000622.1:0-1003 GCA_036509275.1 Pirellulales bacterium
TGCGCTAGGGGATTCTCACTTCTCGTTGCAGCCGCATTTCGAGTTGTCTGCCGCGATGGATAGCATGGAACTGTTCCATACCGCGTCGAAAGGTGATTGGCCCGGGCGGTTTATAGTAGCAGTTCCAGCCGCCCAAGCGAGCAACGATCCACGCCGCCCAGGCGAGGCTGCTCACCGGATGATGGTTTTGCTGGCGCTCGGTCTTGCCTTCGAGCGTCGGGCCGAGCGCCGCGAGGGTTTCGATCTCCGGCTCGGTGAATACGTTGGCGGCCGGCATCTGATGTTTGCCGTCGCGTTCCTGGGTGAGTTGAATATCGACGCACGCTGCTTTGGTCGCAACGGCGGCGAGCTTGACGAGGCGCTCGGCGGAGCCGAGTTGACTATCTTCCAGTTGCAGTCCCTGCGATTTCATCACTCGGAACAACTGTTCGATAGTCCAGCGCGCCTGGTACCAACCGACAATCCGCCACGCCTCGGCTGCCTCGGTGATTCCGTGTGTGGTCAGCAGCCGCCAATAGCCTGCCCCTGCGAAGGCGGGGGCAGCGGCTCCGCCCCTTCCGGAGTGCCGACTTCCTGCACCTCGACCAGCCGCAATTGCACTGCCTTGGGCAGGCTATGGTCCAGCTCATCGCGTGGCCGGCAGATCTCGACCTCGCCGAATCGCAAGCCCCGCACTGCGCCTGGCGCGCATCGGCGGCCGAGCCGGCAATTCGATCGTGCGCAGCCCCGCCACCGGGAACCGCGCCGCGGCGTTGAACAGCGTGCCCCCGCCGGCCAGCTTGCGATCCCGACATGGCCCGGGTCAGCAGTTGAAAGTTCGGCTCCGGCAGCGTTCCCTCCGCTGGCATTCCATCGGCTGCGCCGACGGAACCTTGGCCAGCTTCGCCCACTTGGGATAGATGTCGGCCTCGCGGTCATCCACCACCGTCACCCCCCGCCTTCGCGGGGGCAGGCTCGCGGCGGATGTCAGCACGTGCTTCGCCCGTTGCGCGGTGTCCACCCA
>DATCFX010000623.1:0-3260 GCA_036509275.1 Pirellulales bacterium
TCGATCGGCTGTCAGCCGAATTCAATATTCCAACCTCACCCAATGCCTGCCTTGCAATGGTTGCACGTCTGGGGCGCGCGTCCATTCCAACCGCCAATCCGCGTGCCGGAATTTGCCGGTTAAGGCAGCGGGCGGCGCGACCAGCCGGTCAATAGGCTGATCACGAACAACACCAGGAAAATCACGAACAGCACCTGTGCAACATTGGCGGCACCGGCGGCAATGCCGCCAAAGCCGAAGATCGCCGCCACGATTGCCACGATCAAAAACATCAGCGACCAGTACAACATGACTATGTCTCCCCAAGTGAACGATGAGTTTTCCGTATTCGGCCAACTGGCAAGGACCGAGAAGCACGCAGCGTGCCAAATGCCTGCGAAAAGCGAATCGTTGCCAACAGCGCGTGAGGATCGACCGAAAAATAACTTCTCCGCGGCCCCTCTCCCCTTGCGGGAGAGGGCAGGGTGAGGGGCCGGGAAATACGGAAGTTATTTTTCGGCCGATCCTTAGACGCCGGCCATGACTTCCGCGCGTCCGTGGCTTTGAGGCGGCCGATTGAGCTCGAGCCAATAATGGGCGACTTGTTGCACGCAGCGGCTGAACTCCTCAAAGCCGACCGGCTTGCAAATATAACTGTGTGCCCCCCAGTGGTAGGCTTCGTTGATGTCGTGGTCTTCGTTGGACGAGGTCAAGGCCACGACCGGCGGCAGATGGATTCCGTCGCCCACGCGAACCCGCCGCAAGACTTGCAAGACTTGCAGTCCGTTCATCCGCGGCATTTTGAGGTCCAACAGCAACAGTCGCGGCAGCCGGGCGCGGTCGCGGCCGCCGTGAATGCCGGTGGCGAACAGGTAGTCGATCACCTCCACGCCGTCGTGCACCACGTCCAAACAATAGTGTACGCCGCTCTCGCTGAGCGCCAGGCGGATCAAATCCTCGTCGTTCGGATCGTCTTCAGCGAGCAGGATCAAGGAGTCGTTCATCGTCATGGCAGCCGGCCTCTCGGCGGCGAGCCGCCAGTTTTTTCGGGAAGGGTAAAGTGAAACACGGCACCTTGGCCGGGCACGCTTGCGGCCCAAATCCGGCCGCCATGCCGCGAAATGATGCGCTCGGTCGTGGCCAGCCCGATGCCGATGCCCTCGAACTTGTCGCCGTGCAGCCGCTCGAAGGGGCCGAACAGCTTGTCGGCATAGGCCATGTCGAAGCCGACGCCGTTGTCGCGGACGAAAAAGGCCCCCGGCCCGTCGCTGCCCAACTCGACGCGCGGGTAGCGCTCGTGGCGCGAGAATTTACAGGCATTGCCGAGCAGATTTTCCAGTGCCATCCACAGCAATTGTGCATCGCCCCAGGTGTGCAGCCCGGCGGCCACGACCCATTCGACCGGCGGCCCGCCGCTGGCAGACTCGAGTTCGGCAATGACCTGGTGCGCCATGGCTGACAGATCGACCGACTGACGGCGCATCGGGCAGCGCGCCACGCTGGACATTTTGAGCATGGCATCGATCATCAGGGCCATCCGCTGGATGGCCTCGCGCACGCGGCGCAAATAGCCGCGGCCTTGTTCGCCGAGTTGCTGGCTGTAAGGCTCCAGGGCCTGGCTGAAACCGTCGACGGCCCGCAACGGAGCGCGCAGGTCGTGCGCCACGGACCGGCAAAAAGCCTCGAGCTCGCGATTACTGGCCGTCAGCTCGCGCGTGCGCTCCAGCACGCGCTGTTCGAGTTCTTCGTTCAGGCGGTGGATGGCTTCGGCGCCGCGCTTGCGTTCGATCGCGTAGCGCAGAGCCCGCGCCAGCGAACTGCGATCGACCTGGCCTTTGATCAAATAGTCTTGAGCCCCGTGCTCGATAGCGGTGGCCGCCAGAATCTCGTCTTCGACACCCGTCAGAATCACGATCGGCAAATGCCCGTGATGCCGATGCAATTGCTCGAAAGTTTCCAGGCCGCTGGTGTCCGGCAGCGTGAGATCCAGCAGCACGACGTCGGCCGGCGAACTGCGCAGCTGCTCGTGGGCACTGTGCAGACGGTCCGCGCACCGGACGGAAAAAGTCGCGCTCGGCTGCTGCTCGAGCAGCCCGCGGATCAGCCGGCAATCGATGGGGTTGTCTTCAACCAGCAAAACCTGAATTGGTGATCGGCTCATTGTTGTCGATGGCGCTTCGCAGCCCGGCAGCAGAAAGCATCCTGGCCACACGCGCTCGCTCTCCTAATTGAATCATAGGAGCGGGTCGTAGCGGCGGCAGGCAGAATAACGGGGGGTGCGAACTATGATTTCCGATTTGTGCCGGTGGTAATCGAGAACTACCTTTCAGATGGGTCGCCAACCCTGGCGGTGTTCGAACACCGTAATAAGTTCTGTGCTCACGCCCGATCGGCCCATGCCCACTCAAGAAAAACCGCAGAAAATCTCGAAATACTGCCAGGTCGAGCGGCTGCTGCTGAGCGTCATCCACGCCGAGCGGCAGGCCGAACGCCGGCAGGATGAACGCATCGATACGTCCATCGTCGTGGCCGTCGTGCCTTGCCATGAGGGCCGACCGCTGCCGGATGCCTCGTTCGCGACGATGACGAAAAATATTTCGTCCTCGGGCATTTCATTGATCGTGAATCGGTCACTGCCGGAAGCCGAACTGTTTATCGGTTTTCCGGGCAAGAGCGAATTGAGCTTCGTCCGCGCCACCGTGCTGTATCGCGAGCCGCTGCCGCTCGGCTGCTACAAGCTGGGGCTGCTAATGGACGAGGTGGTCAGCGTCGACGATTGGCCGGAGCTTAAAAACGTGGTTTGCTACCGGCCCGGCGCGTAACCATGCGCTGACCGATGGGGCACGCGCCGGCGCGGCCCGACGCCGGCCGAAATCATTCTTTGCCCGTGCCCTGTTCCGCGGCTGCCGGATTGCCCGGCGCTGGGGGGCTCGCAGGACTGACCGGCACGGCGCGTCGCAAGATGAACAAGACGAGCTCGGAAGGCGCTTGCACGTTGTGTATTGAACGCGAACGCGGGGCGTTCGATTTTTCCGGGCGGCCCTGGTTTTCCGGCTGGCGGTCGCCCGCGGCCTCGCGTTTCGCCTGCGGCGGAGGGGGCATCTCCCGCGATTTGGCCGCGCCGGTTCCGGCCGCTGGCTCGCGGGCCAGCGTGTTCCGCAGGCTCTTGCGGCCCAGGTCCGTAAGCTGCTGAAAGGTGCCCGATCGCGAGCGGAGGTCGGTCAGCGTGGCGTTGAGTTGTTGGGGGTCGCCGGCCACGAGCACGGCCATCACCGGCGCAT
>DATCFX010000624.1:0-3424 GCA_036509275.1 Pirellulales bacterium
GACGAGCAGCTCGAATGCTATCAGCGCGACGGCTACGTGGCCGGAGTGCGACTGCTGACGGACGAGCAAGTCGATCGCCTGCGCGCGGAATTGCAGGAGCTGACCAATCCTTCACATCCGGGCAACAAGTTGTTCTACGAGTATCATTCCAACGAATCGGTCGACACCAGCCGTGTGCTCTTTCATGCCCTGGGCGCGTGGCGGATCATGCCGGGCTTTCACGATATTTTGTGGAACCCGCGCTTCACGGTCCCGGCCTCGCAGTTGCTGGGCGGAGCCGTGCGGTTCTGGCACGATCAGTTGTTTTGCAAGCCGGCCCAGCATGGCGGCGTCGTGGCCTGGCACCAGGACTATTCGTACTGGACGCGCACCCAGCCCATGGCGCATCTGACTTGCTGGATCGGCTTGGACGATGCCACCGCCGACAATGGCTGCTTGCAATATATTCCGGGCAGCCATCGCTGGCCGTTGCTGCCGGTAACCGGGCTGGCCGGCGACATGCACGCCATCCAATCCGTGCTCAGCGACGAGCAACAGCGGCAATTCCGGCCGGTGGCGATCGAATTAAAGAAGGGCGAGTGCAGCTTCCATCACCCGCTGATGGTACACGGCTCATACGAAAATCGCACCGACCGCCAGCGGCGGGCGACCGTTATCAACGTCATCCGCGACGGCGTGCGCAGCGCCTCTTCCGAGACGCTCCTGGACGGCGTGCCTGCCGTGCCGGAAGGCCAAACGCTGGACGGCCAGTTCTTTCCGTTGCTCTACGATCCGGCGGGCGCATAAAAAAGCGGGGCGCCCGCAAATACCGAGCGTCCCGCCACACGGGGGTGAAAAGGCCAATCTGGAGGCCAGAGCGATCGGCCGCGTCGCTTCGATCGTCCGGCAACCAAACTCTACTTCGTCGCCGGCCGCTGTCAAATCGCTGTTTCGGCGCGACACGGCGGGTTGGCGATCGCACGGGGGCACCGTCGCGGCGATGACCGCACCCCCCCGTGTTCTTGACAGCCTGCGTCGTCTAAACTTACAAAGTGGCGCGGCCGCCCTGCGGGGGCGGGTCGCGGTGAATCTTCCGTGCGAGTTGCCAGGCCGACGAATCAAAGGTCGAGGTTATGTCGAGCGTCATCCAATCATCGCAGTCCGAAATTGCGCGGCGCTCGATCGGCGTTCCCTCGCCATTGCCGGGCCAAGGGGCAGGCGCGGGGAATGCGAAAATCGCCGGTCGGCCCAGTGCCATGCCGCACAGTTCCATTCCACCAAGCGGCAGCGAGGGCCTCCGCGCGATGGCTGAAGAAGCTGAAGAAGACGACGAGTTCAGCGAGGACGATTTCGACGACGATTTCGACGACGACTTCGAAGAGGATTTGGATGACGACCTGAAGGAATTCGAAGAAACGATCGAAAACGCGCCGGACGACGATGACGACGATGACGCGGAGGTCGGTGAACCATTTGAGGAAGAGGACGACTTTTAAGGCTCGCGCCTGGGTCGTGGCCCGCTGGCTATGGTCAGCGTTCCCACCCAGGCAGGACGAGGCTTGGCGGCATCCAACACTCCGATTTTGCGAGGAGGCAAGCGCGTGGCACAACCCGACGAGCCTTATTCTCACGGCGGCGAACTGCCCGAAGCGGTAGTCGCTAGTTTTCGCGATCAGAGCCAATTAGACTTCGACCTGGGCTTCTTCGACCAGTTGCTCCAGCGCGAGCCGGATTACGTCGACGTGCTGCGCTGCCAGGGCGAACTGCTCACCCGCAAAGGCCAGCACGAGCGGGCCTTGTCGATCGACCGCCACTTAGTGTCGCTGCTGCCCTCGGACAGTTACGTCCTCTACAACCTGGCGTGCAGCCTGGCGCTGCTGGGCGAACCGCACGAGGCGCTCGCCGCGCTGCGCCGCTCGCTTGAGTGCGGCTACGCCGACCTCGAATACCTGAAAATCGATGCCGATCTGGATACGCTGCGCAGCGAGCCTGAATACCTCGCACTGCTTAGCGATTATGGCCTCGACGAAACCAGCGCGCCGGCCGACAAAGCCGACGACGATTAGTCCGGCTGCCGCAGTTTCGGCGAAGCCAGACGGTAGGATCTCGTCAGGGAGGATTTCGACCGTGCAGCAGCTTTGGGACCAGATCGAGCAAGCGGCCGGCGCCATTCGCGGCCATTGGGACCGCATGCCCCGCGTCGGCATCATCCTGGGCACCGGCCTGGGCAGCCTCGCGCAGCAGATCACCGACCCAGTCCGCATCGAATACGCGTCGCTGCCGCACTTCCCCCGCTCCACGGCCATCGGCCACGCGGGACAGCTCGTGTGCGGAATGCTGGAAGGCGTGCCCGTGGTGGCGATGGAAGGTCGCTTCCACGCTTACGAAGGTTATTCCTACCAGCAGATCACGTTTCCCGTGCGGGTGATGAAGGCCCTGGGAGCCGAGCTGCTGGTCGTCTCCAACGCCTGCGGCGGATTGAACCCGCAATATCGCTGCGGCGATATCATGCTGATCGAAGACCACATCAACCTGATGAACGGCAATCCGCTGGTCGGCGTCAACGACGAGCGGCTGGGCCCCCGCTTTCCCGACATGTGCCGGCCGTACGACTCGGCGCTCGTCGATCGCGCGTTGGAAATCTCGCGGAAGGAAAACTTCGCGGCGCATCGCGGCGTGTACGTGGCCGTCACCGGTCCGAACCTGGAAACCCGGGCCGAATACCGATTTCTGCGGCTGATCGGCGCCGATGTGGTTGGTATGTCCACGGTACCGGAAGTGATCGTAGCGGCCCACTCGAACATGCGCGTGCTGGGCCTTTCAATCGTGACCGACCTCTGCCTGCCCGACGCCCTGCAGCCAGCCAAGATCGAGCACATCCTGGCCCACGCCGCCGCCGCCGAGCCCAAGCTGCGTAAAATCGTGCTGGGTATTTTAAAGGCCGAGCGCTTTCCGTAGCCCAGGCATTCATGCCTGGGAACCGCACCCGCCACGTTGTGACCGGGGCTTTAGCCCCTTGCCGGGGCTGCGGAAGTTCGGAATCTCGTGCGGCTTCGCGATCGAGGCATGAATGCCTCGGCTAGGGAATGGCTCGATGCACCCGGCACGGGACGCCCGAACCGCCCATTGGCGATTGAAAAATCCCGGCTGCGCTGATTTACTGCAAGTCTTTCGCTCGACCCCGGCCAGCGCGATTGACCGCATGTTTCAGCCCGTCCCCAGCTCGGTCCACTTTCCCACGCTCGAAGCCGAAATCGGCGAGTTCTGGCGGCGCGAGCGAATTTACGAACAATCGCTCCAGCGGCCGGCTCCCCGCGGGCAGTTCATCTTTTACGAAGGCCCGCCCACGGCCAACGGCATGCCGCATCCCGGCCACTGCCTCACGCGGGCCATCAAGGACCTGTTTCCCCGCTACCGCACCATGCGCGGCTACCACTGCGAGCGC
>DATCFX010000625.1:0-5718 GCA_036509275.1 Pirellulales bacterium
TGCCAAGGACCGACCAGACTCTGCCCGCGCTGCTGCTGGATCTCGACGAGCGGGGTTTGCTGGACGAAACGCTGGTAGTGTGGTTCGGCGAGTTTGGCCGCACGCCGCGGATCAACCGCTCGATCAGCCGCGACCATTGGCCCAGTTGCTACACGGTACTGATGGCCGGCGGCGGCCTGAAGCGGGGCTACGTCCACGGGGCTTCCGACCGCACCGGCTCGCTGCCGGGCCGCGATCCCGTGCGGCCGGAAAACATCGCCGCCACCATGTTCCACCTGCTGGGCATCGATTCGCAGACCGAGATCTTCGACAAGCTCAACCGCCCGCTGCCCATCGCCGCCGGCAACCCAATCCTGGATCTCGTGGCATGACCCAGGCGGCATGGCGACGAGACTATGGGAGCCTTTACGTTATTCAAACTCCCCGTTCCCGAAGGACGACACCATGCACGTAAATTCCATCTTGCGGCTGCGACGACGCCAATGGCTCCCGCTGATCTCAGCCGCGCCGCTGCTGTGCATCGCAATTCTGTCGGCAGGTTCGCCCGCCAGGGGCGAGGAGCACGCGAGCCAGACGCGGATCTTCGAATTGCGGACCTACCACACGCACCCGGGCCGGCTCGACGCGCTGAATCGCCGCTTCCGCGAGCACACCAATCGGATATTTGCCAAGCACGGCATGACCATCATCGGCTTCTGGACGCCGACCGAGGGCCCCGACAAGGACAACAAGCTGGTCTACATGCTGGCCTTTACCAGCCGCGAGGCTGCGGATGCCGCATGGAACGGGTTCAAGGCCGATCCAGAATGGAAGGCGGCCAAAGCAGCCTCCGAGCAAGATGGTCCAATCGTCAAGAAAGTGATCTCGGAATTCTTGCAGCCGACGGACTACTCGCCAATCAAGTAACTGGCGACAAGCGCATCAAAAGTGGCACGGCCGGATAGGCCCGCCCCGCCGGCGGATATGTGGCCGGCGGGGCAATCCTGAGGCGGTGAGGTAGGGGTCGCTTGCACCGCCCCGGGGAATGGATCGTTTGATACCAGACCCCTGCCGGTGCAAGGCGTGCGCCGGTCCGGCCGGCTTGGCGGCCCCCTGCGGCATCTAAGTCGCGGTCATTTCTGCTCTTCGATCCGATACAAATGCGTATCGGTGCGCAGAAAAATCACGCCGTCGACGAATGCCGGCGAGGCACGTGTCCTCCCATCGACCTGGTTGGTCGCCAATCGTGTAACGGCACTCTGGACTTCGCCGCAAGGCCCCCAGTAATTCGCACTGCTTACGCGATCGAGGCAATCTCATCCAATTGCAGCACTCGCGGCGCGTGCTCGTGATCTACGACAAACTGAACCACCATCGCCTGTTGGCTGCCGAGTTGGAGCGAAAATGGCACGCCGCTGAAAACGGTGCCGTCCTTCAATGTGACGTGGGATGGCGCGAGGATTCCTGGGCCGCGGTTCATGAGCCGCACGACTTCCCGGGCGACTTCTTCTGTGGTCATTTGGTTCGCCATTGCGGAACTGTGACGGCTGGTCCGGTACATCCAGCCTTCCTCTATATTTGGAATAAGTCCAACTCCGAAGTGTGCGACGTTCCCCAAATCGCCACTCCGAGCAAGCGCGATCACATCCCGGGCGATTCGATTGGTTGGATTGAGAGCCTTCACCTCGGAGATCGAGATTGAACAATCTCTGAGCTTCTTGAGCGAGTCATCGATGGCCCTATATGCCGCTGCTGGGCCTAGTTTGGCGACGTTGTCAGTGACGACATGTAGGAACCAGTTGCCGTTGTCCTCGGTTTTCGCCCAGAACGCCGCCTGAATTGACTGCCCGTCGGCAGCAAGCTGGTCGACAAGTCGGCGACCATCGTCAATGTAGCTCTCTACGAGCGATGCTTGATCCATGGAAGCACCCCATTTTCAATTGCGTCAAGAAGCTCTCTGGCCTCTTTCTCGGTCTTGCCCGACGCGTATCGCGACTGCTCACTCCAGTCCCTAACAATAGCCCATTGTATCTTCAGGGCCGGGTCAGCGTCCATTTCGCCTTCCATGCGTGCGAGCTTGCGGAGCTCCTGCAAATTGTGTTGATAAAATTTTGCTGCCAACAGTCGGTCCGGAAAACTGTTGGAACGCATCAACTCAGCAATGAGCCGGATTTTGAGCGCATACTCGATCGAGTAGCCCGCTAAGTAGTATGCCCCGTCCCAATAGCCGCGATCGAGTAGAGCTTTGGCCTCCAGCAATCGGAGATCGATCAACTGCTCGAATTCAGCCCTTGTCGTGCCGCCGGTCATTTTCGCTCTTCGATCCGATACAGATGCGTGTCGGTGCGCAGAAAAATCACGCCGTCGACGAATGCCGGGGAGGCGAGCGTCCGGCCATCGACCTGATTGGTCGCCAATTGACGATACGTCCGCTCGGGGGCCACGACGGTCGTCCGTCCCTCTTCATTCAGAAAGTAAATCCGCCCGTCGGCATAAACGGGCGAGGCCGAAAAATTGCCCCCGATCCGCTCCTGCCAGATCTCCTTGCCAGTCTCGGCTTCGACGCACGTGGCAATGCCCTTGTCGTTGACCATGAACAGCATGTCGTCGATGGCCACGGGCGAGGGATTCAGCGGAGCGCCCTTCTTCATGGTCCACACAACGTGCGTGTCGGTCACGTCTCCCTTGCCGCCCAGCCGCACGGCATACAACCCCGGCGTGTCGTAGCCCGTGCAGAGAAACACCAGCCCGTGGCTGACGACAGGGCGGGGCACTTCGGAGTATCCATCGTAGCGGACGCGCCAGATCTCCTTGCCGGTAAGTGGTTCGTAGGCCATGGCCTGATCGGCCCCGGTGCTGATCAGCTCGTCGTGCCCCTGGACGTTGACAATCAGCGGCGTGGAATAGGCCATCTTGCCTTCGCGGCTGGTCTTCCAGCGGATTTTGCCGGTGTGCTTGTCGAGCGCCACGACAAACTGCACGTCGGTGCCGTCGCAGCTAATGATCAGCAAGTCGCGATAGACGACGGGCGAGCCGGCCGGCCCGTGCCGATGATTGTATTTCAACTCGTCGTTGCGCCAGATCACGCGGCCGTCGGTGGACAAGCAGGCAGTGCCGTGCGCACCGAAGTGGACGTACACGCGATCGGCTTCGAGCACGGGCGTGGGCGAGGCGTGGCTGTTTTTGCTGTGGATTTTTCCTGGCTCGTCTTTATGAAACACTTCGACGTCGTGTACGATTTTGCCGCTGGTGCGATCGATGCACACGGCGCGCAGCGAATGGTTTTCGTCGGCGGCGGTGGTCAGCCAGATCTGGTTGCCTTGCACGACCGGCGACGACCAGCCGAGGCCTTCGATGGCGGTCTTCCAGGTCACGTTTTCCGTCTCGCTCCAATCGAGCGGATAGCCCTTGTCGGCCACGTGTCCCTGTCCGCCGGGGCCGCGAAACTGCGGCCAATCGGCCGCCGCAAACATGGCCGCCAGCAGCATTGCGGCCAGCGTGCGGCCGAGTGGATGGTTGATGCGAGGCTTCACCAGTCGCTCCTTGCAGATCGCTGATTGATGGTCCGAGTTAGAGTCGATGCTTATTTCAAACTTTGCAAAAACGCGAACACGTCGCGCAACTGGTTTTTCGTCAGCAGCTTGTCGAAGCCCTGCGGCATGATCGAGACCTTGCTGGGCGCGAGCTGCTCGATGCCAGCTCGGGGGACGCGAATCTCCTCGCGCTGCGGCGTGCGGAGGAACACCGAATCGGTCGTCTCGCGGCTGATGATGCCCGAATACACCTGGCCCGAACTGGTGGCGATGGTATAGCTCTCGTAGTTCCGCACGAACGAGGCGCTGGGATAGATCACCGCTTCGAGCAGATCGCGCGGCGCACGGATCTTGCCGACTTTGCTCAAGTCGGGGCCGATCAGCGCGCCTTCGCTGCCCACGCGATGACACGATGCGCAGGCCGCGGTCTTGCCGAAAAATACTTGTTTGCCGGTCGCCGCGTTGCCGCCGGCCAGCAGCGGGGCGAGCTCGGCCAGCCGCGCGCGTTGCTTGTCGATATCCACGTCGATTCGTTTGAGCAGCGGCGCGGCCGCCTGGCGAGTTTCGGCCGGGTAGTCGGCAAACAGCTTCCGCACGCGATCGACCGATAGGTTGCCCGTGCCGGGCGCCAACTCCAGCGCGGCCAGCAGCTTGCGCCCGACGGCCGGATCGTGCAGTTTGTCGAAGGCGCCGAGCAGGGCCGGCAACTCGATCGGGCCGGCGTGCGGCAGGTAGGTCAGCACCGCCCCGCGTTGCCCGGCGGTCAACTCGGCGCTGCCCAGCGCGCCGGCAGCCGACAACTGATCGACCGGCGAGCTCTCGCCAGAAAGCTTGTGCAGCAGCAGGTCGAATGCGCCGGCCGCCAGCCGATGGCCGTGCTTGGCATACACGACGGTGGCCGAGAGTCGCAAGTCTGCCGGAGTCGCTTTGTTGTTGGCCAGCGCGAGCACCCGGTCGTCAAAACGCTCGACGTGGCGAGCATCCAGAATGGCCAGCGACGCGCTGGCGATCCGCGGATCGTGGTCTGACAAGTCGCGGCCCACCGATTCGACCCACGAGGCAGGTAATTCGGTCAATTCCGAACGGGCCACGACGTCCAACATCAGCAGCCGCATCTCGCGCCGCTGATTCGGGCGCCGCAGCAAGTCTTCCACCAAGGCCTGCGCGCGCGGCTCGCGGCCAAAGGCCACCAGCGCCGTTCGCAGCACGCCCATTTGTTCGTGCGAAAGTTGCGGATCGTTGGCCCAGCGGCGGACGACTTCGATGGTTTCAGCATCCCAGCCGTTGTGCCGCTGGATCACGTCCAAGGCCGCACGCTGCAAGGCCAGGTCGTCGGTGCTCAACAGCGGTAGCACCTGCTCCTGCCGCAAGTTGCCGTCGGTCATCTGGTCCAGGGCAATCAGCGCCGCCCGACGCACCTGCGTTCCCTTGGCGGCCAGTCCCGCGGCCGTGGCCCGGCTATCGTCGAGCTGGATCAAGGCATAAATCAGCGCGTGCTCGAGAAACCGATCCGGCACCTTGGCCAGCGAGCTGAGCAGCACGGGCACTGCGGCTTTGACGTCCAGCCGGCCCAGGGCCGTGGCGGCCTCGCGGCGAATCGGCGGCGCGTCGCCCTCGACCAGTTCGCAGAGAATATCGAACGCTTCGGAGTCCTTGAGCGTGCCGACGGCACACGCGGCGGCTTGCCGCACGCCGGCATCGCGATCGGCCAGCGCCTCGCGAATCACGGCACGCGCCGGCGGCGTGTCGATGCGCGCCAAGGTCCACACGGCCCGCGTGCGGGCGCCCGGGTCGTCGCTATGGTGCCAGTATTGCTTGAGCGGTTCGACCGCTCCCGCTCCGTGCGAGGCCAGCTCGCTCATCGCATGATCGCGGACTGCCGGCCGGGCGTCGGCCAGCCGCTCGGCGAGTTTGGCGTCTGTGGCCCGGGCCCACTCGAGCTTCCGCCCGCGCGGGTCGCTCATGGGCGTGGCACCGTGGCGGCGGATGCGGTAGATGCCCCCCAAAATCTCGGGCTTGGCGATCCGCGACGTGGGGCAGCCGATGCGGAACCAGCCGCCGGTGTCGATCACCAGCAGGCTGCCGTCGGCGTCTTCCAGCACGTCGGTGGGATGAAAATCCATGTCGGTCGAGGTGAGAAAATCCTGGTCGGCCGAGCGGAAGGTGGCGCCGTCGCGCGTGAGCTGCGTCCGCACCAGCGTGTGGG
>DATCFX010000626.1:0-1624 GCA_036509275.1 Pirellulales bacterium
TAGATCACGTCCGTGCCGTTGCCGTTGGTGGGGACGACGCCGGCCGCGTTGGCCCCGTTGCTGGCCACGCCGACTTGCACCGAGGCGGTGCCGGTGAGGACATTGGCATACAACGGACTGAGCGCGAGCGCGCCGCCGCCGCCGCCAATCCGGTAGACGTTGCCCGCCCCCGGGGCCAGGCTCGGGGCGGCGTAGAAGGCCGTCCCACTGGTGCTGGTGCTGCCCAGGAACAAATTGCCATCGCCCAAACTGGCCATGTTCAACGGCGCGGTGAAGTAGCTGGTGTCGATGCCCAAGCCGCCGCTGACGGCCCCCTGCGCGTCGCTGGCCAGCACCGTGGTGCTGAAGTTGACATTGCCCAGCAGGCTTTGAACCGCCGCGCTGGAAGCCGGGTTGTACGACATCCCGATGAAGCCGATGCCGGTCGGCTCGGTGATGACCGAGATCTTCCCGCTGTCGGTGACGTTGCTGGCGATGTTGCTGGGGTCGCTGATGCGGAGCGAGCCGCCCGGGTCCACCGTAATCGGCCCGGTGCCAAACGGGCTGCCGCTGGTGACCGTCGTGCCCACCACGCCGCCGTTGATGATGATCGGACCGGAGAACGTGTTGCCGTTGGTGCTGTTGTTGAGCATCAGAATGCCGGTGCCGAACTTGCTCAGGCTGGCGGAAGTGTCCACCGGGCTGGCCACCGTGCCGCCGATGCCCATGATCGGTCCTTCGAGGTTCGTGCGGTTCGAGGTGCCCAAGCTGACGTTCAGGATCGTATCGCCGCCCAACTGCGTGGTGCCCAACACCTGGATGCCGTAGATGCCGAGGGTCACGCCCGTGCCGGTGGCCGCGCCGCTGCCGTCGAGGCTGCCGGCGGCATTGGTGCCGGTGGTCAGCGCCGGAATGATCAGCGAGCCGATCGACTGCGTGTAGGTCTGGCTGTAGGCGTTGTTGATCGACGAATCGCCGTGGACGACGATGTTCGTCGGATAATAGCCGGTCGGGAAAGCGCCGGTGGTCGGGTCGGCATACACGGTCAGACCCTGCGAGTTGGGCGTGTAGCCGGCCAGGGGGGCAACGCCATTGGCCAGGTTCTGGGGGGCGCCCAGAATGCCGCTGGCGACGATGAACGTCGAGGCGTTCAGGATGCCGTGCGCGCTGACGCCGAGTTGGTCTCCCAATTGCAGCGTGGCGCCGTTGCCGGTGAGCACGATCGTGTTGGCCGAGCCGCTGCCCACGCCCAGGCCCTGCGACGTGTTGAGCGTGATCGCGCCGGTGTTGAGCGTGACCAGGCCGGTGATGTTGCCGTAGTAAAACAGGTCGTTGCCGAGACCATACACGCTGCTGCCGAAGGCGGTCGTGCCGTCGTTGGGCGTGGCGATGGTCATGGCCCCGGCGCCGAACTTCGTCAGACCGTCGGCCGTGATCGTGTTATTGAACGTCAGCGTGCTGGTCGTGGAGTAAATGTCGGCTTCCACCGGCGTGGCGGGGGTGCCGAAGACGAAGGCCGCCGTTTCCGTGGCTCCCGACGTGGAAATGAAGCCCGCGCCTTGCGTCGGGCTGCCGGCAATGTCGATCGTCGATAGCTCTTGATTGCCCGCCGCCCCGTAGACCGTGATCGGGCTGCCGGTGACCA
>DATCFX010000627.1:0-1165 GCA_036509275.1 Pirellulales bacterium
ACGGCCCTAACGGCCAATCTGACGGGGCCGCAGGCTCAGATGGCGGCGGCCCCGAAGGCGACACTGGTGGCGAGGATGGAGGCACTGATCGGGGCGGCCAGGGCCGTGGGCGATTCCGCAGATTCCGGCACCGCAATCGCAACGGTCAGGGCGGAGGCAACCAGCAGCAAGCCCAGCCTTCGCAGCAGCACCAACCCAGGCAGAATCAGAACGGCCAGCAATTTGGCGGCGGGCGCCGCAACAACCGCCGCAATCGCCAGCAGGCAGACACCACTCCACGCGGCCCCGTTGGACCTATCATCGTCGAAGGCGAGACGTCTGGACTTTTCGACCCCCAGCGAGACGCTGGCTATCTGCGGATTTCGGCCCACAGCTACCTCGCGGAACCGAACGATCCGTTCGTCCCTACACAACTGGTCCGACAGGCCGGCCTGCGCCGCGGCGACCTGGTCACGGTCGCGGTCGGCCGCGATCAACGCGGTCGCCTGACTGCCGCCGAGCTGCTGACGGTCAATGGGGCCGACCCGGAATCGGCCTTGCGTCGTCCGGAGTTCGGCTCACTCGTGGCGTCATATCCGGATCGAAAGCTCTCGCTTGAAACGGGCCGTCCGGCGAAGGCTGGCCCCGAACTGACGCGTCGCGCGATCGATCTCATCGCCCCGATCGGATACGGCCAGCGAGCGCTCATCGTCGCACCGGCACGCGCCGGCAAGACGATGCTGCTGCAGGCGGTAATCGAAGGCATAGCGATAAATCAGCCCAATGTTCAGCTGTTCGTCCTGCTGGTGGATGAACGTCCCGAGGAGGTGAGCGACATGATCTCTATTGGCCACGGTGAAGTCGTGGCGTCGAGTTTCGACATGCCGGCTCAACGGCATGCGGACGTCGCCGAGATGACGCTCGAGCGGGCGCGGAGACTGGTGGAGCTTGGCCAGGATGTAGTGATCGTTCTGGATTCGATCACACGACTTGCCCGTGCATACAATACAATCGAGCGCGGAACCGGACGCACCATGAGCGGCGGCCTGGATTCCTCGGCGATGGCAAAGCCCAAGGCGTTTTTCGGGTCGGCACGTTCCGTGGCACCCGAGAATGGGGGTGGTTCGCTGACGATCATCGCGACTGCGCTGGTGGAGACCGGCTCGCGGATGGATGACGTGATCTT
>DATCFX010000628.1:0-8142 GCA_036509275.1 Pirellulales bacterium
CGTGGTAGATCGTGGCAGCCAGGTTTTCCGGCCGTTGCGGATCGCTGGCCGGCTGCGAGCCGATGCGGTCGCTGGAGCCGATGACCGTGCCGCCGCGCACGCCGCCACCGGCGAAGAACACGCTCTGCACCGCGCCCCAATGGTCGCGGCCGGCCCGCTGGTAAATGCCCTTCAAGAGCTTCAGCCGCGGCGTGCGGCCGAACTCGC
Source organism: Pirellulales bacterium (assembly GCA_036509275.1). Taxonomy (GTDB): domain Bacteria; phylum Planctomycetota; class Planctomycetia; order Pirellulales; family PNKZ01; genus DATATB01. The sequence goes on from DATCFX010000628.1 coordinate 208, forward strand.
TGGCCATGACGATCAGCGTCCGCTCGAGCCGGCCGCGGTCGGCCAGGTCGTCGAGCAACGCCGACAGGGCGCGATCAGTCGGTGGAAACAGGTTGTCGCGCAGCCGGGGAAAGATATCGCCGTGCTGGTCCCAGGTTTCGTCGTTGCCCAGGTTCACCTGCACCATCGTCACGCCGGCTTCGACCAGCCGCCGGGCCATCAGCAGCGACCAGCCGAAGCTGTTGCGGCCGTAGCGGTCTTGTTCGGCGTCGGGCGCGTGCGTCACGTCAAAGGCGCTGCGGACCTTCTGATCCGCCAGCAGCGAAATAGCCCCCTGCCGGAAGCGGTCAAACTGCTCCACTTGGGCCACGCGGTCCCAATCGCGGCGCTGCTGATCGATCGCGCCGAGCACCGCCAGCCGGCTCTGGAAGCGATCCATCGTCATGCCGTCGGCCAGCGTCAGATTCGGCGCCTGGAACACGCGGTACTCCGGCTTGAACGGCAGCCCTGCGTTGGCAAAGTTGTAGCCGGGATACGCGCCGCGCTGCACGGGATGATACGGCGAGGCCTCGATGAACCACGGATCGCGCCGCCGGCCCATGTGGCCCGCGTACTGGCCGGGGATCGTCCGGCCCGACCAATGGATGAGCGTCTCGGGCAAGACGACGGCCGGCGGCAGGTTCGTGTTTTGCCGCGCGGCGTTCTGGCCCGCCACGCAGACCATGGCCGGATAATCGACTGCCTTCGGCCGATTGGGATCAAAGCCGACAGGCAGCGTCGAGCGGCCGGTGAGCATGATGTGATGGCTGGCCGAATGGTCGTTCGAACCGTGCGTCAGCGACCGCAGCAGGGCCCAGTGGCGGCTGCGCTGCGCCAGCAGCGGCAAGTGCTCGGAAATATCGATGCCCGGCGTGGTGGTGGCGATCGGCTTGAACTCGCCGCGCACTCCGTCGGGCGCGTCGGGCTTGAGGTCAAAGCTCTCGTGCTGCGCGAGCCCGCCCGACAGGAAGATGAAGATGCAGGCGTCAGCCTGCGGCGCGGCAGCCTGACCGGCCATCGCTCGCAGCGCCTCGACATGGTTCATGCCCAGCCCCAGCAGGCCAATGCTGCCCGCTTCGAGCAGATTGCGGCGCGAGAATCGCGGGTGCTGGGGATATGCCGACTGTCCAGCGTGGTTCATGGCTGGCTCCTCGCAAGGTAGGCGGGCGAAGGCGTGTCGCGCGGCAGGAAACGTCGGTGGGCAATCAGTAGCGAAAGCCCCCGCAATGTAGCAGCGGCGAGCGCTGGTGTAAACGAGATTGCCCCGCAGCGCGGCCGTCCGAACGCTTAGGATCGAACGAAAAATAACCTCTCCGCAAACCCCTCGCCCCTTGCGGGAGAGGGCAGGGTGAGGGGATGAGAAAAGCCGAAGTTATTTTTCGTTCGATCCTATCTACCGGGTGCCGAGCCGCGCCCAGTCCAGGTCAACCATGATGTCCGTGAGCCAAGGCTGCACCCAGGGGTTCCAGGTCGGGTAGCTCACCGAGACGACCGACGCACACAGCAGCACCGCGGCCAGCACGCGGAGCACGCGTGAGCGGACCATTTCGTCAGCCGCCGGCAACAGCGCCAGCAGCCAGAGCGGCGCGAACCAGAAGGCCCAGCGAAAACCGCTGCTGGTGCCGCCGTAGTTGCGCTGCTCGAGCGGCAGCGTGATATAAAACGCCAGGCACACCACGCTGGTGACGAGAAGGAGCCCGCCCAGCGTGCGCATCGGCCCGCTGCGCACGCACAAAATGCCCAGGCCGACGATGCTCAGCAGCCAGATGGGTGTGAGGGAAAACACGCCGTGATGCCCGACTAGCGCGTGCAGGGCGTAATCGGCCACCAAGGGCTCGCCTTGATCGATCGGGCTTTTTTTCTCGGGGTGCATCCAGTAGCTGTCGCGCACCCTGCCGTCTTTCACGTATTGATAGACGTACCAATTGTCGTTCGAGCCCTGCCGCGCATAGGCCGGCACCAGCGTATGATGGGCCGCGTAATTGGTGCCGAAGAAGGCCGCGGCCACGATCAGCAGCCCCGGCAACCAGGCCGCCAGCGTGAGCCGCGGCGCCTTGACCAGCAACCACAGGCTCAACAGGCCCACTAGCGCCAGCGCCGGCAGCTCGTTGGCAGCGGCAAAGGCAGCGGCCAATCCGCCGATGAAAAAATACCGGATGCCGCGCTGGCCATCGCACGCAATCCGCATCACGCAGTACAGCGAGATGGCGGCACTCACGGCTGCCGGCAAGTGATTGTTCAGCACCACGGCAAACGTCGTCAGAAACGTGCCGGCCGTGCCGCAGGCCAGCATGAAGACTCGGCCCCAATCGCTCGTGCCGTAGCGCTCGGCCAGTTTGGCCAGAAACAGGAAGTAAATCATCAGTGGCACGACGTTCACCAGCACTAGCAGCCCGCGGCCGATCGCATAGGGATGCGTGGCCAGTGTGGCGCCGGTGAGCTTGAAAATCACCCAGTAGGGCGCGGCCACGAGCGTGGCCAGCAGCGGCGGCTTGCTCGAATACAGGTGTCCCTCGCCGATTTTGGGGGCCGCATGGCCCTCGTCGTCGTGCTTGACCATGTCGATCGTGTCCCAATTCGGCTGGGTCACGATGTCGTCGATCTGGTACGTACCCTGCTCAACCAGCGAGCGCACGGTGGCCCAGCGGCTGCGGTCGTTGCCGCTGAGAAACGGCCGCTGCAAGGGCTTGGCCTGCCCTTTGGCTTTCAGATACTGCTCCAGCGCCACCTTGTCGACCGAGTTGACTGCGAACAGCCGCCCCAGCACGCCGCCGATGGCGATCGTGGCCAGCAGCAAATACACGCCACGCCGCAGCACGGCGTGGGGATCGTCAATGGGCACGCTCATGAGAAGCCAGCGGCAGTGGTGTGGTGTTCGTGGGCGGCGAGTCGGGCGCCGACGTGCTTTCGGCGATCGAGTACGTATCGGCATCGCGGCCGCCGAAGGCCGTAATCAGCTCGGCCAGAAAGCCGATCGACAGCAGTTGCCCGCCCAGCAGCAGGGCCCCCACCGAATAGATCAATGCCGGCCGCTGGTGCAGCTTGGGGTCCTCTCCGCCGAGCATGCCCGCCAGCCAATAACAGGCCAGGTAAATCATGCCCAGCGCCCCGAGGCCGAAAAACGTCAGCCCCAAAGTCCCCAACAAATGTTGCGGGCGATGGCCGAAGCCGGTGAGAAATTTTACCGTGAGCAGGTCGAGAAAACCTTTGATGAAGCGCTTCATGCCGTATTTCGAATGGCCGAAGCGGCGCGGGCGATGCTCGATCGCCAGCTCGCCGACGCGGAAGCCGCGGGCGTCGGCCAGCACTGGCACAAAGCGGTGCAGCTCGCCGTACAGCCGCACTTCGCGCAGCACTTCGCGGCGGTAGCACTTCATGCCGCAATTGTGGTCGTGCAGGTTCACGCCCGTCAGCCGGCTGACCATCCAGTTGAACACGCGCGACGGCCCAACTTTGTGCCAAGGATCGTGCCGCACGCGTTTCCAGCCGCTGACGACGTCCAGTTGTTTGTCCATTTCGGCGACGAAACGCGGAATCTCTTTCGGGTCGTCCTGCAAGTCGGCATCGAGCGTGAAAATCAATGCACCGCGGGCCGCCTGAAAGCCGGCGCTCAGTGCGGCGGCCTTGCCGAAATTGCGGCGGAAGCGGATGCCGCGCACGCGCGCGTCGCGCTGAGACAGCCGCTGGATCACCGGCCACGAGCCGTCGCTCGAGCCGTCGTCGACGAACACCACTTCCAGATCGTAGCCTCCGGCCGCGGCCGTGCGATCGAGTTCGCCGTACAGCGTTTCCAGGCTCTCCGCCTCGTTGAACACGGGAATGACGACCGACAACTGCATGAGTGGCCCAGTATTGCACAAAGCCGCGACCGCTGGTCGCGTAACACCGCGTGTGCTTATTCTATTCGCTCCGGCGGGATGAATGAACCCCGTTGCTGATGCCTCCAGCCGGCCACGTAGAGCAGGGCCGAGACGAGCAATTCGGCGGCCAGCCACGCCACGCGGGCCACGATGGCCGAGATCACGGCCCCGTCGGCGCCAAACGACGGCTGCAACAGCTCGATCAGCACCGCTTCGCGCACGCCCGCGCCGCCGGGAATCAGCGACAAAAAGCCCGCCACCACGGCCAGCGCAGCCGACGCGATGCACACGCCCGCATCGTGACCCGACAGCGGCCACTGGGCAAAGTTTCCGGCCACGAGCGTGGCCCACAGGCTCAGCCCGATCAGGCACCAGCCGCCGGCGATTGCCAGCCAGGCGACGGCCAGCGTGCGATAATTGAGCTGCGAAAGTTCCGCCAGCACCCGCTCGCTGGATCGGCCACGGCGCAAGCGAGCCACCAGCCGGCGAAACACGGCTGGGTGCGTCGGCAATCCGGCGGCCAGCACCAGGATCGCCGCCAGGCCGACAAACCAAATGTGCTGCGAGAACCCTACGGCCAGGATCACCGCCGCCACGCAAGCGCCCACGGCCATCATCGTCAACGTTTCATAAAACACGCTGACGGCCGCCACCGTGCCGTCGACGCGATGGCTGCGGATCAGGCCCGTGCGCAATACCACCACCAGCGCCTTGCCGGGCACGTATTTTCCCAAGTGGCCGATAAAATACGCCCGTAGCGTCTCGCCCAGGGCCGCCTGCTGGCCCATCGCCACCAAAATGCGATGCCAGAACAAGGCCGAAGGCAGCAGCCCCAGCAGGTACAAGCCCATCGCAGCCGCCAGCCATCCCGGCCGCAATTGTGCCGGGCTCCAATGCCGCGCGTGCAATTGATCGGCGGCCGCGCTGAGCGTGCGGTGAATGCCCCAGATCAAGACCACGACCAACGCGAGCTTTACGGCCGTCATCAGCCGACGGCGAGCGGCGGCCAGCGGCGCCTTGCCGCCGCCGGCAATCGGCTCGTGCGGCGCGTCGGGCTGGCCGGGGACGATCATCGTTGCTATCAGCTCTACTGTCGCATTCGGGTCACGATTCTTGGCGAGCCCCGCGGCATCAGCCCGGGGGTCCACCTCCGAGCACATTCTGCACTGCCACGCCAACTAGCACAAATCGCGAGCCTTCGCCGGCGGCGGTGCCCGGTAATGAGAACGGCGGACGGCCCACATCCCCGGCCATTTTCGGAGCAATTGCTACCGCGGCGGCGGCTTTCTGCAGGCAAGCTTCCGGCACGCCGGGGTGCCGATTGATTTTCCGCCGCCCGCCTAGTAGGCTTTGAAGCGGAAATGTTGACCTAACCCCGGGCGTCACCGTGACTCGTTTATTCGTGATTTTCTGCGCCGTTTGCGCGTTGGGGGCCAATCCCGGCAGTGAGCGCCCGGACAGTAAGCCTTCCGACAAGCTTCCTGCAGCGCCGCGCCCCAAGCGTCAGGCCGAGACTTTCGACGGCTGGCAAGGCTTGCGGGTGATTCACCAGGAGGGGATGCCGCAAAGGATCAAAGCGGCCGATCTGGACGGCACCGGTCGCCAACAATTGATCGTGGTCAATGCACGACAATCGCGGCTGGATCTGTACAGTTGGCAGCCGCCGGGCAAACGCACGCCGGCCGCGGCGCCGGAGCGTGACAGGCCCAACGATCTGCCGATGGCGCCGGACTGGAAGCACGGCGAAGTTCCGCTGGACGAGTTGCCTTCGGATATCGTGGTCTACGACCTCGACGGCGACAAGCGGCCCGAGCTGCTGGTGCTGGCCGCCGCCGGAAACAAGGTAATCGTGTACGAGCACGAGGGCGCGAGCGGCTGGCGCAACGCCTCGCATTGGGATCTGCTGCCCGGCACGCCCACCGGCAAAACGCTGTTGCTATTGCGCCACTTGGGCCAGGGCCGGGGCCAACTACTGTTGAGCTTCGAGCAAGGCATCCAGACGCTCGATCTGGAAAAGGGGAGCCGACCGAGTTGGCTTTCGCCGCGCGAGAGCCGGGGCCGGCTGGATTGGAAGCTCGTCGACTTGGATGGCGACGGCGACGAAGACCTGCTGGAATGGTCCTCACAGCCGCGGCAAACGGTCCGCTGGTTCGAGAACGCGTCCGGCAATCTGCTGCCGGCCCAAGTGCTCTACGACCGCACCGTGCAAGAGGCCGGCGCGATTGCTCTCGAAAAACTCCCGGCGGAAGTACTGCTCCTGGGTGGCACGCACGACGGACTGCTGCGGCGCTACTTGATGGCGCCGGGCGATCCCAACGAACTGGGCCGCCACGAATCGTTGCCCATGCCTGGCGGCGCGAAAACCGCCTGGTGCGGCGTCCAACTCGATGGCCATCCGTCGTTGGTTGCCTCGGATCCGAATCAGCCTCGGCTGCGGGTCCACGAGTTGAGCAAGACCGGCTGGCTGGGTGAGCAGAGTTTTCCTTCGTTGGGCGGGATTCGCAACCTGGTCGCTCCACAAGCGCAGCCGGGCAGCGTGCTGTTGTGGATCAAAGATGCCGCCGATTTATACGTCAGCACCTGGCGCTCGGGCCGCTTGACCTACCCGGAGGTCATGCAGTTGGCAGCTTCCTCACCGGCGGCTTCCTCACCGGCAGCAGCGCCGACGAAACGCGACGAAACCGGCCGCAAGATCCTGGCCCTGGACTCGATCGGCTCGACCATCTGGTGGGTCCAGCAGGTCGGTTCCGATCTGAATCTGCACGTTTGGCCGAAAGCCGCCAAAACGGCCAGCACGACACACTTCAAGAGCGTAGGCAGCAAAACAGAGAAGGTGCTCTGGCTGGGGGGCCAGCGGTTGCTGTTGCAAGACGCTTACGCCAGCGGCGCACGTCTGGCCGAGGTCCAAAACGGCAAAACCACGTTGACCGATCCGCCCAATCTGTCGAAGGTCGACCTGGGAGAATTTGCACTGTACGACGTGGATGGCCAGTTGAAGCCCGCCCGTCTGACCGACGGCGTGCTGCAATGGCTGGCCGCGGATCTGCGTCCCACCGACCAGATCATGCTTCCCGACGGTCAACGCATCGGCGCGTATGTGCCACTTGCCGGCGGTCGGGCCTGGGCCCTGGAGCAAGGCGGCGGTTTTCTCGATAAGCTCGAGCCCGATGATGCCGGCGTCGCCCGGGTGACGGATCGGCTGCGCTTGCCGCACGGCTCGCTGCTGACGTTGGACCCGGTGCTGGGTCTGATGCTCGTAGACCAGGATCGGGTCATCCGGCTCAGCCGCGGCCGCTCGATGGAACTGAAGCTGATCGACAGCATTGACGGCCGCGTGGGCCGGCCCAGCGGCGTGAAGGAGGCCACGATCCATCGCTTCCTGGTCGCCGACGTCACGGGCGACGGCAACGAAGACGTCGTGCTCTGCGACGACAAGCGGCATCAGCTCACGGTGCTCGTGCGCGGCGACAAGGATCTCAAACCGGTCGTCTCCTGGCAGGTCTTCGAGGACCAGGCCTATCCCTACGGCGGCGAGCACGAGTCGCAAGTCACCGAGCCCCGGGCCATCGTGGGTTGCGATGCCGATGGCGACGGCCGGCCCGACCTGGCGCTGCTGTGCCAGGACCGACTGCTGATCTATCTGGCCAAGGACACCGGTTTAGAGACCCAGGGCACCGGTCCAGAAACCAAGAGTACCGGCCCATCGACCAAGAGCGCACGCTCGTTGACAAAGGATGCAGGTCCATGAACGCCACGGCGAGAATTCCCTCAGCCACCCGCTTGGCTCGCGCCGTCCTCGGCGTCGTGGCTGCTGCCGGCGTGCTGGCTTCCGGCTACGTTTGCCTGGCCGAACAGGTAACCGTCACGCTCGTGGGCGGGTCGAAGATCACGGCCAATCTGCTCCGCGAAAGCTCCGAAGGCGTGGTGTTGGACTTGGGCTTCGACGTGCTCAACGTGCCCGCCAAGCGCGTGCTCGACATTCGCCGCGACAAGGCCGGCGAGCGCCTCGGCGCGAAGCAAGACAGCGGCGTCTTCACCACCGGCCGGCTGGAAGCGG
>DATCFX010000629.1:0-2427 GCA_036509275.1 Pirellulales bacterium
CTCGGGGGGCTCTTCGATCACGGTCGGCTGCTTTCGCCCGCGCTTGCCCAGCCGGCTTTCGGCCACGGCGTGGGTCGGCAACTCGCGGGTGTGAACCTTGAGCGATTTGAACAACTGCGCGATGTGCTCGTGGCAGGTGAACACCAGCAGTTGAAAGCCGCCGGCGGCGAAATCCCGCAAGACCGCGGCCGTGGCTTTGGCCCGGTGCGTATCGAAGTTCACAAGCACATCGTCCAGCACCAGCGGCAGCGAGGCGCCGCGGCTGGCGTACGCACTGACCAGCGCCAGCCGCAGGCTGAGGAAAAGCTGCTCGCGCGTGCCGCTGCTCAGCACTTCGACCGGCAGCGATTGCCCCGCGGCATCCTCCACCAGCAGCACGTTCTCATCCACGGGCGTCCACACCCGGCGATAGCGGCCTTCGGTCAACTGCCGCAAGTAGCCGGAAGCCTCTTGCAGGGCGGCCGGCTGGCGGTCGGCCTCGTACGTGCGGCGAATCGATTCCAACAAGCGGCCCGTCACGGCCAGCACCTGCCAGCGCTCGATGGCTTCGCGGAGTTGCTGGTCGATCGTCCCCAACTCCAGCAGCTTGTGGCTGGCACGGCGATCGTCGGCCAGCGCGCAAAGCTGGGCCGACAATTGCCCGCGCTCTTCGCTCAGGCCTTGCAACTGCTGCCGCGCCGCCTGGCGGCGCGCGGCCAGGTCGCGGGCGTGTGCTTCCAGTTGTGTCGGGCCGAGGCGCTCCAGCGGCTCGTGCAGCAGCTCTTCTGACAATTGAGGGCCGGTTGCCAACGTGATTTCCGCGGTGAGTTTCTCGCGTTGCGTCCGCAGTGACGCGGCCTTGACGGCCTGGATGGCCCGATCGCGGAATTCCTGCGGATCGCGGACGTGCGCCCTGCGCAGCAGTGCCAGCCGGCGGCGGCGCACGATCCGGAGCTGCCGCTGGTTCTTACGTTGCAAGCGGCGCAGCTCTTCAGCCCGCGTGCGCCAGCGCTCGCGGCCGGCGAGCTGCGCGTGATGGTCGCGCAGCGCGTCTTCCAATTGCCGCAAGTGCTGGTCGAAGCCGGCCCCGGCCGGTTGAATTTCCAGTTCTGTCAGCAATTGACCGATCCGGCCCAAGAAGCCGTCCAGGTCGCGGCGCCGCTGCTGGCCTTCGCGGTGCAAGCGCTCGATCCGGGCGGTGGCTTCGCCGAGCGTGCGGCGAGCGGCCAGTAGCTGCCGGAGTTGGCTGGGCCGGGTTTCCTGCGGCAAACCGGCGGTCGCGAGCCCTTGTTGCCAGCGCCGCTGTGCCACTTGCTGCTCACCGCGCAATTGGCCGGCGGCTGCTCGTGCGGAATCGGCTTCCTGCTGGGCCACCGAGCGGCGACCATCCACCGCCAACAGCTCCTCGAGCCGCGACAGCTCCTTCTCAGCGGCCTGCAAGCGGGCCAGCAGCGGGCCGCCCCCCTTGGGCAACTGCCGATCCAGCGCGTCGCGCTCGTCCTTGGCCTGTGCTAGTTGAGCCTCGAGCAAAGCAACTTGCTTTTGTCCTGCCTCGAGCTGCTGGACTGCCGAACGTTCGAAGTAAAATTTCGCTCCGGCCGCGGCACATGTCCCGCCCAAGCCCAGCACGGCCAGCGCCCAGCCCATCGGTCCCAGGAACGCACTGCCCAAAAACATGCTCGACATGATGAGCGTCACGCCGAAGACGAACAGTCCGCCCAGGGCGGCCACGAAGCTGAGCGGCATGACCTGGCGCTCGAGCAGGTCGTGGCTGCGGTCCTGTAGCTCGGTGCGGCCGCGCGTCATCTGCTCCAGCCGCTCGTCCAGTTGCACGCGGCGCCGCAATTGCGTGACCAGCGTGCCGGCGCGCTCGATGGCCGGCGTCAGTTCTTTTTCGGTGCGGCCGGCCAGCGCGGCGCGGATTTCGTCGGCCAGTCGGCCGGCGGTGGATTTGGCGCGCTCGGCCTCGGCCTGCGTTGTCTTCAAACGCTCGCGCAGATCCCGATGCGACCGGCCGGCCTGCTTCAGCCGTGCCAAAACTTTGCGCGAGACCGGCTCGCCGGCCTTCGTGATGGCGGCGAACTGGGGGCCTAGCGCCGTCGCTTCGTGATTCAACCGGCCGTGCAGTTCGGCGATTTCGGCATCGTGCCGCGCCGCCTCGGCCGCCAGGCTCGTGGCCCAAGGACGCTGCTCGACCAGTGCCTCGATGCGCGGCGCCAACCGCGCCAGCAGCGGGCGATCGGGCAACTGGGCCAATTCCTCGCGGGCTCCGTGCAGTTGACGCCGCAGATGCTTGTGCCGGCGCCGACGCCGCTCGCATGACGCGGTCAAATGGTCGAAATCCTCGAGCTCGCCGGCCGGCAGCGCCGGCGGCTCGCCGAGCGCTGCCAATTGCGCATCGAGCTGCTTGCGGCGCTCCCACTTTTCGCGAATAGCGGCCGCCACGTC
>DATCFX010000630.1:0-3860 GCA_036509275.1 Pirellulales bacterium
GGAATCGGCCGCATCGGCTGCTGGCTGCTGCCGGGCGCGGCACTGTTAGGATTCACCGCAGGGTTGCTACCTTGACTCGTCGAACTCGAAACGCCCGGAGCAGCCGCATAGCCGCTCGTGGTCGGATAGCCCGGATTCGAATACTGTTGGACCGGATAATTTGACGTGGCGGCAGCGGGCGCCGAACTCGGATTACTGTACAGCGGCCGCGCGCTGGCCTGCGGCGCAAACGTGGACTGCGTGCCCGAGGGCGCTCCGTAATTGGGCGCACCGTAATTGGGCGCACCGTAGGTTGGCGCTCCATAGTTCGGCGCTCCGTACGGCGGCGTGTAGGCCGCCGGCGCCGGCGGCACCGCCGCGGGCGATCCGTACGACGGCACGCGGTACGATGGCGCTTGCAGCAGCGAAGGCGCGGCGGTCGCCGTTCCATAGCTGGCCGTGCCGCCCGGGCAAGTCGGGCAGGCAGCCGGCGCCATGTACGTGGCCGGTGCCACGGTTTGCGCGGTCGGCACATAGGTCGTCGACGGCACGTAGGCGGTCGCGGCCACGGGCGCCGCGCACGTGACGCACGGCCGGTTGGTGTAAACCAACCGATACGAAGTAAAGGGCACCATCCGCGTTTGCTGCACGAACGACGTCACCGGCTTATAGCTAGTGACCGGGCAGCCGCTGCATGGATCGGAGCTGACCACCGGCTGGTAGCTGGTGACCGGCACCGTCACGGACTGGCAACGGTAACTGGTCTGTGGCACGTAGCTCACCGTCTGCGCTTGTGCGCACGGATTGCAGGCCACCGCGGCGGGCTTCTGGCACGATTTGCACTTGAACCAGTCGCACAGGCCAGCGTGACTTTCGCCGGGCAGCGCCAACAGCATCGCCAGGCCCGCCAATGCGGCCAGCCATTGATGGTTGCGGATGTTCATGTTTTCAACTCCTCTTAAGCAGCTACCAAGTGTCGTGCAGCAGAAACTGGCAAGCGAGTGATGGCGGATGTGATCGAGAAACCGTTTTTCAACCGAGAGATTCACGCCCTGGAAAAACAAACCCTGTGCGGCCTTCTATTGTTTGTGGTGCCTGGCAGGGCAGGTGTCAATGCGCGCCTGGAGCGAAACCGTCATTTGGTCGCAAATACAGCGCGGCAAAAGTGTATCTTTTGTGATGATGGTAATGAATGCAGCGATTGCACCGACAGCAGCATGCTGAATGTGATCCATTACATCACGTAATCGATCGCGCACACAACAAGTGTACGCAGTGCAACGCAAAAGCGTAGGTCATGCGCGCCACAAAGTCGAATTGCCGGGAGCGGGAGATTGCCAGCACCCGGGCAGCCGGCGGGCGGTACAATCCGCCCAATCGGCATCAGGCGTCTTCCAGCGACGTGACCGCGGGAGGGCGGCGCGCTTCGTACAGATCGTAAAGCTGGAAGAGCGCCTCGCGCAAATTGCCGCCGCTGGCTTCCAGCGCGGGCAGAACTTCGCCCGGCTCGACGCTGCCGCTGTCGCCGAGCAGTTCGCGCACGATGTCGACGGCCACGGCCGGCTCGACGCACGTTTCCGCCACGCGCGGCAAACCGCTGCCGCGGTGCGTCGTTACCAGCAAGCCGCTCTGGCGGCGGCGGCAAGCCGTGCGCAACATCCACCGAGCCCAGCCGGCGAGTTGCTCATAGCCGTCGACAATCACCAGCGTGCCCGGCCCGGCCGCAGCCAGGCGTGCTGCACCGCGCGGCAAGCGTCGCGCCCCTGCGCCGAGTCTGAAGAGGATCACGCGGTGCCCGGCGGCTTCCAGCGCCGGCACCAGTGCAGCCAGCAGCGTGCTCTTGCCGCTGCCGTGCGGGCCGACGATTTCGCCGCGCCAGTTGCCAGCCTTCAGCCGGTCGAGAAATTCAGCCACTCCGCCGGGCGGCCAGCGATAGCTGATCGCCCCGGGGCGCACATAGCGCGTCGCAAATGGATTGGAAAGGAGATCGGCCAAGGGCGGCAGCCTCGCACTTTCGACTTTGGATCGAACGAAAAATAACTTCGGTTTTCCCCGGCCCCTCACCCTGCCCTCTCCCGCAAGGGGAGAGGGAGTTGCGGAGAAGTTATTTTTCGGTCGATCCTTTAGGTGTATCAATGGTCTCGGGTCAGCGGGTCGAGGCCGGATGTTCGGACGCCTGGTCGGTGTGATCGCGCCGGCCGAAGACCGCCGTGGCGGGCGGCACATGGCCCAGGCGGAACGGTTGCTCGCTGACTATCTCGCGCCCGCGCGCCAGAAACAAGCGGACCCGCACGCACCAGCGGATTTTGACAATCACGCCTTCGTACGACAGCGGGCTGGCCGGCAGCCGGGTGCTGAAGCGGTACGGCCGGCGCAAATCGACGCCGCCGCTTTCGTCGCTTGCCAGACGATTGAAGTAATGCACGGCCAAGTCTTCCTCGCCCTTACCTTCCGTATACCACAAGACCGATATCTCCAGGGCCCGCGGCTCCAGCAGCGACAGCGGCTCGATGCGGCACTCGGCCGAGAGCACGTCGCCGGGCAGGAACGCCCGCTGGTGGCGGTCGAGCGTAATCAGCACGTGCGGGTCGCTCATGATGGCAAGCCCGCATTCAGATCGGGATACACGGTCACGGAGTAGGCGCGCTCCAGCGGGGGCCATTGCATCACGTCGCCGGTCACGAGCAGTTTCCAGCAGATCGTGTTATGCTCACTTTTGAATGAGTGCATCGCGGTGCGCGGCACCTCGAATTCACACTCGGCCTCGAAGGGTTTTTCCGGCTTGACGACAAATCGTTCGTGCCGCGCCACCTGGCCGGTGTACACGCGCCGCGACTCGGTCCGCACGTTGGTGCCCTGGCGAAAGACGGCTTCTTCGTCACAAACCAGCGACACGGTCAGCGACTCGAACGCCAGCCGCCCGGCCTGCGCGAAGAACAAGCGGTAGCGGCCGCCGGGGCGCAATGGATGCCGATCGATTTCGACGATCGTGGGGCCTGCCCCGGTCATCGCCAGCAATTGTTTGATGACCAGCGCCGCCAGCCAAATTCCGATCAACACAAACGGCACCAGGACGATCGTCAGAAACCACTCCGGGTCGTCGTCCGCATGGCTTTTGGCGGCAATGATCAGGAACACCGACACGGTGCCGTTCCAGAACAGGCAGATCAGCAGTGTGCCGATCAGCCGCCAACTCGGCGTGGCCGAAGGCAGTCGGTAGCTGAGCCGCGTGCCGGGGCTATTGGTCTGGTTTTCCAAGCCCGGCACGTGCGGAAATCGTTCGGCCACCGCCCGTTCTTCGAGGAACGGATCCAGCTCCGCGGCCCGCTGGGCCATGGCCGCCCGCCGCTCGGCGCTCTTGCCCCAGTTGAACAGCGTATACACCAGTCCGCCGCCGCCCAGGGCGATGAACGAGGCCGGCAGAATCAGGATCAGCCAGGCAAACAAGCTGTAATCACGAGCCAGCACGGCCTGCGCAGGGTCGAACGGATCGTACCAGCAGGGATATTTCTTGCCGACTTGAAACTGTTCGAGGATCGCCTGGCCGGCCGGCCGGTCGGTGGTCGACAGCCGCGGAATTTCGTACGTCCAGGGCTGGTAGGCATGGCCGGCAACTTCATAGTGAATATGAAAGTCGGGCCGATAGCGCGGGCCTGAGCCCTCTTCGAGGATCCGCTTTTCCAGAACCTGGCAGGTGGTCTCGACGAATTTATGCTTGGCCCGCCAGTCGGGAATGGTGACCTGGACCAGGCACATCCCCAGCGCCACGCAACCGGCGAGAAAGACCGCAGCAAAGAACAGACCCAGGCTCGCGCCGCCCAGCTTTTCGGAGCGCATATTGCGTGCGCCGCGCTTCTTGCCAAAGAAGCGGCGCACGATCC
>DATCFX010000631.1:0-1351 GCA_036509275.1 Pirellulales bacterium
GTCGACCGGGTCTTCAACGACGCGGCCTATGCCGCCGGCAACCTGGCCGTGATGAGCACGCGCGCCAACAACGCCAAGAGCGGCTACGGCACCGACGACGCGATGGCCTTCGTGAAGCAGATCGAAGCGGGCAAGCTCGGCCAGATCGACGGCCTGAACGCCGAGCACTGGGCGCGCATCGCCGTGCTCACGTCCTTCGTCACGCCGATGCCGCACGCCAGGGCGGCCGCGCTGCCCCTGCTCGTCTTGCCGCCCAACCGGCTGCGCGTGCTGAACCCGGTGCAGTCGCTGCAAGTGATGCTGAGCCTGCAGTTCACCCGTCCCGGCCACAGCCGACGAAGCGCGGCGATGGCGAGCCTGGTGCCCACGGCCGACGCGACACAGGCGTTCAACTCCTTCATGCTCACGCTGCTGGCGCGGCGCGTGGCCGCGGGACAGGTGGCAGACGCTGCTGGCGAGCGCCGCATCGTCGAAGACATGTGGAAGGATTCGCTGGTCCAGCGTCGCTGGCAGCGACTCGCGCTGCGCCTCACGGCCGCCGACTGCGAGCGCATCGGCCGCATTGCGGCAGAGCGCGGGCTGGCGGGCAGCGGCGTGCGCTGGCTTAGCACCGAGCAGGCCACAGAGGGCTGGGCGCTTGAGTCTGGGGGTTATGCGGTGGATGGCATCGGCGAACCGCTGGCGGCAGAGGATGCTGCGGGGCGACCATCGCTGACTGTCGCACCCGCCATTCGCCGCATGCCTTGGCAACGCGCCAGCAGCGTCCAGATGCCGCTGGCGATCAACGACGACTGATCGGGCCTGGTCGACGCTGCTCGGCGCAGCGCTCGACTGACCCTTCCCACGACCAGCACCGTTCAGGAACAGAGACGACCGGCATGATCGAAGGCCCGAGAGGGTCAGGAACTCGTTCTATAGAGCGTCGGTCACAGCTTGCGGTGCTGGTAGACCTCTGATGCAACCGGCCGACCAGGTTCGATCAGCCCGGCTGGAACTGCCGACCCCGAGGGCGACAAATCAGGCTCGGCCGGCCGCATCCTTCTCTATCGCCTGGGAGACGAGTTCGGCCATCAACCTGGCATCGTCGGAAGTCTCAGTTTGCAGGCCGCACACCGTGCCGACCCTGTCCTGCAACTTTTCATCCTGGCTCGCCTTGAGTTTTCCTTCGAGTCGATCGATGGGTATCTCGATGCCGACGATGTCACGCAGCAACTTGTCGACGAACGAAGCAGGCGCGTCGCCAACGTGCCACGGCACCCGACGGTGTTTCTCGTGAAAGTCTGTGAGTCGATTGAGCATGTCGAGCATCCAGTTGCGGCCCTGGATCGCGTGCGCAACACCATGCGCATGC
>DATCFX010000632.1:0-2069 GCA_036509275.1 Pirellulales bacterium
GCGTCGCGCTTGCTCAAGGCTTGGGCATAAATCTGCTTGGCCAGCACGAGCCCCTCGCCGTCGGATTCGGCCAGCCCGATGACTTCTTCCAGCCAAGTGGTGCCGGCGGTCTTGATGTGCAAGCCGGCACCGGAGCGCGCCAGGGCCCGGCGGATCGGGGCATAGATCGAAAACTTGTCGCTGCCGGAGTGGACGCTGAGCTTGAGATGGGCCGGCAGCCCGAACTTGTCGATGGCGAAGGCGATCACCGCCAGGTCGTCTTGGAACTCTTGTTCGAACTTCTCTAAATCGCCGACATAATCCACGCCCTTGTTGAATCGCCCCGTGAATTTCGGAGCGATCGTTTGCAGCGGAATTTTTTCGTCGGCCAAGGTGGCCAGGATCACCAGCAACTCGGGCGGAGTCTGTGGGCTGTCGGTTTCGTCCATCGAGACTTCTGTAATGAACTGGCCGGCGCCCTTGGCCTGGGCAATGTGCCGGTAAATGGCCCCCGCGTTCTGCACGGCCCGCAGATACTTGGCGGCGATCCGCTCGATCTCGGCCCGCGAGATTTCCAGCGGCTGTTCGATGCCGGCGATTTCTAATTGGCCGGCCAGGTCCGCGTGGCGGTCGACAAAGGCTCGCACCGCCGCGGCATCGGCGGGCTGGCCGATGGCATCGGCCACGTCAATGGTATAGAAATCGGACGAGGCGATAAAACCATCGACGGTTTCCAGGCGGATGTGGTCGGCATCGACGTGGTAGGGCCGCTTCCAGCCCAAGGCCCGCACCGCCGCATCGGCTGCCTGCCGCACGCTGTCGGGCCGCGAGCCGACGGTTGTGTGTTCGCGGTGCGATTTGTTCCAGACCGGGGCGACCTCGGCCCCCTGTGCGGCGGCCAGGATGCAGGCCTGCAATTGCGCCTCGGCCTGATGGGCAAAGCGATCGCCCATGCCGAACGAGTATTTTTCAAGAACCAGGGGCATAGCGCACGTACCTCAGCAGTCGACTTCGACCATTGCTTTGATGACGCCCGTCTCGGGCCGCGTGTAGGAAGGAAAGTTTCCGATCAGCTCGTCGAACCGCGAGCGGTGCGTGATCCAGGGGCGCGTGTCGAGCCGCTGGTCTTCGATCAGCCGAATGATGCGGCGGAAATCATCCGGCAGCGCGTTGCGCGAAGCGTAGAGCGTCATTTCGCGGCGGTGCATCAGCGGGTGCGGAAACGTGACGTTCTCAGTCGTGATCCCGACAAACACCAGCCGGCCCGTATGGGCCACGTAATTCAGCGCGTGCGACATGCTCTTGGAGTTGCCCGTGGCATCGATCACGACGGTCGGCAAGGCCCCCTCGGTGAGCGCTTCGAGCTGGCCCAGCTCCGAGCCGTCGCCTTTGAACTGCACCGTGTGCTCGACGCCCATCTTTTGGCGGCAGAACTCCAACCGCTGGGCATTCATGTCCAGCACGATCGTCCGCGCCCCGCTGAGCTTGACGAACTCGAGCGTGGCCAGGCCGATCGGACCGGCCCCGATCACCAGCACGTTGTCGCCGGCCGCGGCGCCCGAGCGCGCCACCGCGTGGCAGCCGATCGCCAAAGTCTCGACGAGCGCCAACTGATCGAGCGTGAGCGTGGCCGAAGGGTGCAGCTTGCGGGCCGGCACGATGAACTGCGGACGCAGGCCGCCGTCGGTGTGGACGCCGAGCACTTGCAGCTTCTCGCAGCAATTGCCGCCGCCATTGCGGCAGGCAAAACACTGCTGGCAATTCATATACGGCTCGACCGAGCAGCGGTCGCCCGGCTTGAGATGCGTGACGCCTGGGCCCAACTCCAGCACTTCGACGCCCAGCTCATGGCCGGGAATCCGTGGATAGCTGTAGAACGGCATTTTGCCCAGGTAGCCACTGATATCGGTGCCGCAAATCCCCACCCGGTGTACGCGCACCAGGGCTTCGCCCACGGCCGGGTGCCCAGGCTCGGAAATCTCGATTCGTTCGAACTTGCCAGGTTGTTCCAGCAGGATCGCTTTCATGGGGCAGTTCCTCATCGGGCCGCGCCGTTTAGGGCCCGGGCCGGCACCTCGAATGCGACGCGC
>DATCFX010000633.1:0-1200 GCA_036509275.1 Pirellulales bacterium
CAGATCACGCCGCCGGTGGCCAGCCCGATCGCGGCTCCCACCAGCGGAAACCAGGCGGCCGTTGCGGCCAGATCAAAGCCTTCGTCGGCTGGAGGCGAGATCGGGATTCGCGTGAGGAACTCGATTGCCGAGATCAGCCCGCGCAGAGGACGTGCAGTTCGCCGGTCGGTGGTGATCGTCATCGAATCAGGTGGCTTGCAGGGCGGCGCGGATTTCGTCGGCCCGGCGAGCGAATTCCGCGTCGCCGAGCACGGGCCTGGACCCAGCGGTCGGCACGTCGGTTTCCAGCTCAACCCACGATTTGCAGCCGGTATACTCTTCGCGCAGTTCGAGCGTGATCGGCTGCGGCAATTCATACACGCGCACGACCAGGGCGTAAATCGCGTCGCGCCAGCGATGAAAACGTTCTTCGACCACTTCGTCGCTCCACACGTGCTCACCGCGCAAACGCAGCACGGCCGACAGCGAGCGGACTTGTAGCGCGCTCGTGACTTCGGCCCAGTGACGGAAATCGACCGTGCCGGCCTCCGGTTGTTCGGCTTCCATCTCCGCGAGCCACGGCCGGGCCAGCGGCACCACGCTGTCGCTGCCCTGATGCGAATAAGTTGGAAATAGTAAGAACTCCGGATGGTCGGGCCGGAACTGCCCGCCTTCTTCCACGATGCCGCCTTTGCGCAGGATCAGCACCTGCTCGCCCCGGGCCAAGGCGCGGCAAATCACGGCCCATTCCTTGAACGCGGTCTTCATGCCTGGGGACTCTTGGCCTGGCGAAACATGTGGCTGAACGTCTGGTCGTAGAGCTTCGATTTGTGGCCCCGCGCCGCCAGCGCCGGGCCGACGATCACGATGGCCGTCATGGCGATCTTTTCGGCGATCACGCGCTCGGCAATATCGTCGAGTGTGCCCCGCACGATTTTCTGATCCGGCCAACTGGCGCGGTACACGACGGCCACCGGCGTGTCGGCCGGATACGCGGTGCGCAACTCGGCCACGATCATCCGCATCACCTGCGTGCTGAGGAACACGACCAGCGTCGTGCCGTGCCGGGCCAGGTCGGCCAGTTGCTCGCCGTCGGGCATCTTCGTGCGGCCCTCGGTCCGCGTGAGGATAATCGACTGCGCCACGTCCGGCACGGTCAACTCGCGACCCAAAGCGGCGGCCGCCGCCAGGAACGAACTGACGCCCGGCACGACTTCGTAG
>DATCFX010000634.1:0-1527 GCA_036509275.1 Pirellulales bacterium
ATCGTGGCTGAACAGCTCGGTGTCAGCAAAGACCAAGTTACGCCCGAAACTTCCTTCGTCAACGACTTGGGTGCCGACAGTCTCGACACGGTCGAGTTGGTGATGGAGTTGGAAGAAGAATTCGACATCAATATCCCTGACGACGCCGCGGAGAAGATCCAAACGGTGGGCCAGGCCATTGACTACATCGAAAAGACACAAAGCAACGGCTCCAAATGAAACGACGCGTGGTCGTCACCGGGCTAGGCGCGGTCACGTCGCTTAGCCAAAAGGTCGAGGAACTCTGGAAGCTGATCTGCGAGGGCAAAAGCGGCGTCTCGTCGATTACGGCGTTCGACACGACGGGCTTTCGGGTCCGTTTTGGCGGCGAGATCAAGCATTGGTGCCCCGATGCTTATATCAGTGCCAAGGAATGCAAGCGGATCGATCGCTTCACGCAGTTTGCCCTCGTGGCCGCGATTGACGCGGTGCGCGACTCGGGCTTGGACTTCGCGCGCGAAGATACCTTTCGCTGCGGAGTGATTCTGGGCTCGGGCATCGGCGGTCTGAACGAAATCGAAACCCAGCACAGCCGCCTGCTGGAAAAAGGGCCGGACAAGGTTTCGGCCTTCACGATTCCCAAGCTGATGGTCAATGCGGCGGCCGGGCACGTGTCGATCCAATACTGCCTGCGCGGCCCTAGCGCGGCGGTCGCCACGGCATGCGCCAGCGCCACCGACGCGATGGGCGACGCGTTCAAAGCCATTCAATACGACGACGCCGACGTGATGATCACCGGCGGCACCGAAGCCGCGCTCACGCCCATGGGCGTCTGCGGCTTCGCATCCATGCGGGCGCTCAGCGAGCGTAACGACGATCCGCAGCATGCCAGCCGGCCGTTCGACGCCGATCGCGACGGCTTCGTGCTGGGCGAAGGGGCCGGGTTGTTGGTGTTCGAGGAGCTGTCGCACGCCATGAAGCGCGGAGCCCGCATCTACGCCGAAGTGCTCGGCTACGGGGCCAGCGCCGATGGCGGGCATATTACGCAGCCCGACGAACGCGGTGCGGGTGCCGCCAAAGCCATGAGCCAGGCCCTGCGCGATGCCGGACTCAACGCCACGGACATCGGCTATATCAACGCCCACGGCACGAGCACGCCCTTGGGCGATCAGGCCGAAACGACTGCCATCAAGACGATCTTCGGCGATTATGCACGCCAGGTGAATATCTCCAGCACCAAGAGCCAATTGGGGCACTTGCTGGGAGCTAGCGGCGGCGTCGAACTGGTGATTTCCACGCTGGCGCTGCGCGACGGCATTATCCCGCCGACGATCAACCTCGATACGCCGGACCCCAAGTGCGATCTCGACTACACGCCCAACGAGGCCCGACAGCGTGCGATCTCGTCGGCCATGAGCAATAGCTTTGGCTTCGGCGGGCACAATGCCTCGATGATCGTCGGCCGGCTGCGCGACGGACGCTAAGGATCGACCGAAAAATAACCTCTCCGCATCCCTCTCCCCTTGCGGGAGAGGGCAGGGTGAGGGG
>DATCFX010000635.1:0-1074 GCA_036509275.1 Pirellulales bacterium
GACCGGCCTCCTCTGTGTCAGGTTCGTGTCAGCTTGAAGCGTCATGCTGGCACGGCCATGCAGTACACGAACAACAAGGTAGAAGTGCTCCACTTCGCGGTGCTCGGCCTGATGTTATTGGTTAGCGCCTGCGCCAGCTACGACGCGCGGCCATTGGATCCTGAAGCCTCTGCCCGTGCCGTGCAGACGCGGAGCCTAAACAATCCCGACCTGCTCCGCTTCGTCGCCGCCGATCTGCATCGATCCACAGCGCCGATGCATTGGGATCTTGCCGCCCTGACGGCCGTCGCCGTTTATGAGCGGCCCGATATGAAGATCGCCGCTGGCCAGGTCGCCGTGGCGCGTGCCGGCCAGACCACGGTGGCGGCGTGGCCAAACCCGGTTCTAACGTTCTCGCCGACCTACAATTTCTCCCAAAACTATCAGATTGAATCGATTGCGCCGTCTGTCACCGCGGTCCCGACATCGCCTTGGACAGTTGGACCGGTCATCTCCCAGTTGCTGGAGACCGGCGGCAAACGGCACGCCGCGATCGCCGAAGCGGGCGCACAGGCGGAAGCCGCACGCGCTCTGCTCGCGGTCGCCAAATGGCAGCTCAGATCACAGGTGCGCACGGCCTTCATTGGACTGTGGTCAGCCAATCGGCGGCTCGAACTGTCGCGCCGCAATGCCTCGCTCAGCGACAACTACGCACGGGCGATGGCTGAGCGCTATCAATCCGGCATGGTATCGGCAGCTGATCTCACCACCGCGCAACTTGGTCACAACCAGGCGGCGCTGACGCTGGCAAGCGATCAACGGCAGGAACAGCTGGCGGTCGCGGCCCTCGCCGCTGCGCTCGGGATTCCCCAGACTGCTGTTGAAGGCATTTTAATCGATTGGGGAAGCCTCGATCGGGTCGAAGCGCCCTCTGGATTAGCCAAACTACAGCAGAAGGCTTTAACCACGCGGCCGGACGTGCTGGCCGCACTGGCCCGCTACGAGGTCGCGCAGGCAGCCCTCCAGCTCGCCATCGCACGCCAGTATCCGGATCTGAATATCGGTCCCGGCTATCTATACGATCAAAGCGACAAT
>DATCFX010000636.1:0-14567 GCA_036509275.1 Pirellulales bacterium
CGGCGATCGGGGTGTCCCGCAGCACCTAGCCGGCAAGTCTGGCGTGGAAAAGCCGCGAACCTCGGTGCTTGCGGCGTTCGGCCTCCGAAAAAAATCGACGGGCGGCCGGCGAGCCCGGCCCAATCGACGCGGCGATGCGCACAGCTTCACGCCCTCAGGGGGAGAAGGGGTTTGATCAGCACGCCGCGCCGCTGCATCAGCCGGCCGCTTCCAGCTTGCGCCGGGCCAGCAGCAGACTGTTGGCCACGACCGAGACGCTGCTGGCGGCCATGGCGGCTGCGGCGGCGACCGGCGGCAGGCTCCAACCGATCAATGGCACGAGTACGCCGGCGGCCAAAGGAATCAGCACGAGGTTGTAGCCAAAGGCCCAGGCCAGATTCTGACGGATCGTACGCAGCGTGGCTCGTGAGAGCACAATCGCCTCCGGCACACCGCGCAGATCGCCCCGCACCAGCACCATGTCGGCCGAGTCGAGCGCCACGGCCGCGCCGCTGCCAATCGCAATGCCCACGTCGGCGGCCGCCAGTGCCGGGGCATCGTTGATGCCGTCGCCGACCATCGCCACGCGCCGACCCTGGCGTTGCAGGGCCCGCACGATTTGCTCCTTGTCGGCCGGCAGCACTTCGGCCGTGAATTGCTCGATGCCCAACGCGTGGGCCACCGCCTCGACCGTCGCGCGATGATCGCCCGAAACCATCTGCACTTCCAGCCCAAGCCGCCGCAACCGGTCCACGGCCTCGCGGCTGTGCGGGCCGATCGTGTCGGCAATGCCGATCGCGCCGAGCAATTGTGTTTCCCGCGCGACGAGCAGCACGGTATTGCCGCGATCACGTAGCGACTTCACGGTGCCGCCCGTTGCTTCGTCGATGACCACGCCGGCGGTTTGCAGCAAACGCTCGTTGCCGACCCACACGCGCTGGCCGTCGAGCATGGCTCGAATGCCTTGGCCGGGCACGACGGACAAGTCGCTGGCCACCGCGTCGGCCACGCCTTCGCTTTCCGCGTACGCGACCACGCACGCGGCCAAGGGATGCTGACTCAAGCGCTCGGCCGCCGCGGCCACGCCCAGGACTTCGGCGGACGAGAATCCTGCGGCCGGCTCGACGGCGGCCACTTGCGGCTTGCCGAGCGTGAGGGTGCCGGTCTTGTCCAGCACGAGAGAATCGGCCACCGCGGCGGTTTCGAAGGCGTGGGCTTCCTTGACCAGGATGCCGGCCTCGGCGCCGCGCCCGCTGGCCACCAGCACGGCGGCCGGCGCGGCCAGGCCCATCGCGCAAGGGCACGCCACCACCAGCACGGCCACCAGCGCCGACAGCCCGCGCTGCCAATCGCCGGCCGCCAGGCCCCAGCCCAAGAGCGTGGCCAGGGCCAACAACAGCAGCCCCGGGACAAAGTACGCCACCACGCGATCGGCCAGCCGCTGGATGTCGGGCTTCGATTGCTGCGCGTTGCGGACCAGATCGACCACCTGGGCCAGCATCGTCTCGCCGGCCGGGCGCGTGACTTCGGCCGTCAGCGCGCCGTCGCCGTTGAGCGTGCCGGCGTACAACACGTCGCCGATCGATTTCTCCACCGGCAGCGATTCGCCGGTCAGCCAGGATTGATCGACCGCACTGCCGCCGGCCACGACGCGGGCATCCAGGGCAATTCGCTCGCCCGGCCGGACGATTAGCTTTTCGCCGGCCGCCACTTGTTCCAGCGGCACGCGCTGGCTGCGGCCGCCGCGCAGCACGGTGGCTTCCGGCGGCGCGAGAGCCATCAGCCCGCGAATGGCCGATGAAGCCTTGCCGCGGGCGCGAACTTCGAGCGATTTGCCCAGCGTGATGAACAGCAGGATCATGCCGGCATCCATGAATCGCATGGCGGCGGCCTGCGGCCAGCCGGCCAGACCGGAGGCATAAGCGGCCGTGGTGCCCAAGGCAACGAGCGTGTCCATGTTGGCGCTCGCGTGCCGCAAGCTGGCCAGCGCGCCACGATAATATGGCCAGCCGACATACACTTGCATGATCGTGGCCAAAGCCAAGGCGGCCCAATTGCCTGCTGGGCTGTGAGCCAGCCGGTAGTCGACCAGCACCAGGCCGGCCATGATGCTCGCGGCCGCGAGCAACCGGTGCCGCCAAGCTTGTGCCTCGCGCTCCTGCCGGACGCCCGGATCATCGGCCCCGCTCGCGCCCGGCACATGTGCCTGGTAGCCGGCGCCGGCCACGGCCGCCAGCAGCGTGTCGACCTTCGCTTGCCGGTCGTCGAAGTCGACCGACGCCTGGTTCGTGGCCAGATTGGCGGCCGCATGCTCGACGCCCGGCACGCTCTTGAGAGCCTTTTCGATGCGGCCCACGCAACTGGCGCAGTGCATGCCTTCGATATCCAGAACCAGATGCTCGGGCATGATTTGCTGTTGCTCGCGATGAAAAAGCGTTTCCCAGCCTCGCCGCGTCAATTATAGGCGCCCGGGCGACTGGTATCAGCCGCCCCGGCAGGCCACAATCGGGCAATTACTAAACTGTCTTTCGATTGGGCCGGAACTGGCGATGCGGGCTGAAGTGATTTCCATCGGCGACGAGCTGACCAGTGGCCAGCGGCTGGACACCAACAGCCAGTGGCTGAGCCAGCAGCTCGGCATGCTCGGCGTGACGGTTGTGTACCACACCACCGTGGCCGACGAGCTCGAGGCCAACGTCCGCGTGTTTCGGCAAGCGGCCGAGCGGGCCGACGTGATTGTGGCCACCGGTGGATTGGGGCCCACGGCCGACGATCTGACGCGCGAAGCCCTGGCCCAAGCCGCGGGCCGCGAGTTGGTACTCGACGAAGCGGCGCTTGAGCATATCCGTGAAATTTTTTCGCGGCGCACGCGGCCGATGCCCGAGAGCAATACGGTGCAGGCCATGTTTCCGCGCGGCAGCCGGGCGATCGCCAATCCGCACGGCACGGCGCCGGGCATCGCCATCGAGCTGCCCGGGCCATCCGGCGGCGTGTCGCACGTGTTTGCGTTGCCGGGCGTGCCGGCCGAGATGCGCGAGATGTGGCAGGCGAGCGTGGTCCCGGCGATTGCCTCGCTGGGCGGCACCTCGCGCGTGCTGCGTTATCGGCGGATCAAGTGTTTCGGCGTAGGCGAAAGCGATCTGGAGCAGATGCTGCCCGACCTGATCCGCCGCGGCCGCGAGCCGCAAGTCGGGATCACGGTCCACGACGCCACGATCACGCTGCGGATCGCCGCCCTGGGAGCCGACGAAGCTGCCTGCCGCGCGCTCATTGAGCCGACCGAAGCAACCATCCGCCAGTCATTGGGCACGCTGGCCTTCGGCAGCGAGGACGATGAACTGGAGCACGCCGTGCTCAAGCTGCTGGCCGAGCGTCGGCAAACGCTGGCCACCAGCGAATGGGGCACCGGCGGACTGCTGGCCGATTGGCTGTCGGCAGCCGACCCGGTCGGCGAGCGCTACGTAGGCGGCTCGATCATTCGCAGTGCCGCGGCTTGGGCGGTCTTGTTCGCCGAGCACAAAACTTCTGACGCCGGCCCGGCCGACGTGGCGGCCGCGATGGCCAGCGCTTGCCGCCAGGAGTGCGAAACCGATTGGGGCCTGGCCATCGGCCCGTTTCCCAGCGACGCCGACGCTCAACGCTCCGGCGAACTGCACCTCGCGCTCGCCTCGCGTGCCGGCGTAAAGACCGTGCAAACCACCTTCGCCGGCCACCCCACCATCCGCCGCCCCCGATCAGCCAAGCAAGCGCTGAACCTGCTGCGGCTGGCGCTCATCAAGTAGGTCCGGCGAGCCGAGCCGGACCGGGTGGTGTGCACGATATTTTCGGCGGCGCCGGGGCGGTGCGCGAAGTTGTAGCCGAGCGCGCTCTCAGTGCCGCTCGGCTCGCGGCACCTACGGGCTACGGGCGGCGCCTACGCCAGTACGCCGGGGATCTGGTCGCCGTGGGGGAGGACGAAAAGGGGGCGGCGCTGGCGGTCGTAGAGCCGCGTGCTGGGGTCGATGCCGATGGCGCGGTAGATCGTGGCGATGATGTCGGCCGGCGAATAGCCGGGGCTGGTGGGGTATGCACCTTGGCGATCGGTGGCGCCGATGACTTGCCCGCGCGTCGAGCCGCCGCCAGCGAAGAACATCGAGCAGGCGGGCGCCCAGTGGTCGCGGCCGCCGTTTTTGTTGATCTTCGGCGTGCGGCCGAATTCGGTCATGAAGACCACGAGCGTCGAGTCGAGCAGCCCGCGCTCGTCGAGATCGGTAATCAGGCCGGCAAAGGCCCGATCGATGCCGGCGACGTGATAGCCGCGCTTGGCCATTTCGCTGGTGTGCGGGTAGTGCTGCCCGGAAACGTTGTGCTGGTCCCAGAGATTGCCGTAGTCGTTGTCGTAGCCGTAGTCGACCATCACGAAGCGGGCACCGGCTTCGACCAGCCGCCGGGCCAGCAGGCAGCGGCCGCCGATCTTGGTGCGGCCGTAGCGCTCGCGCAGCGCGGCCGGCTCGTCGGCAAGATCGAATGCGTGACGCACGCGCGTCGACGAGAGCAAGTGCAAGGCGCTGCCCCACTGGGCATCGAGCGTGGTGAAGGCGTCCTGGCGCTCGGCGGCCCGCAGCCGGGCATCGAGCAGCGTCCGCAATTGCGAGCGGCGCGCCAGGCGGTCGACATCCAATTCCGGGCGTAGTTGCAGCACGCGCGGCGTGAGTTGCTCGTCAACTTCGGCCGCCGGATTTTCGAGCTTTTCCGTGGCGGTGAAGTCGGGTTGGTCCGGCTCGCCGCCGACACGAAATGGATCGTGCTGGCCGCCGAGCCAGCCGCCACCGAACAGGTTATTGGGCGGCGGGCCGGGCCGCGTGATGCCCGGCACGGCGATGTAGGCCGGCAAGTGGTTGCGCGGGCCGTGGAGAAACGACACGATCGAGCCGATGTTCGGCTCGGTCTTGATGTTGGCTGGCCCGACGTTGCGGCCCGACAGGGCGAAGGCCTGGCTCATTAAATGGTCGTTGTTGGTGTGCGAATAGCTGCGCACCAAGGTCAGCCGGTCGGCAATGGCGGCCAGCCGCGGCATGGCCTCGCTGAATTGCACGCCCGGCAGGCGGGTGGCAATGGCCGCCAGCGTGCCGCGAATTTCTTCCGGTGCGTGCGGCTTGGGATCGAATGAGTCGATGTGCGTCACGCCGCCCATCATCATCAGATAGATGACCGACTGGGCCTTGGGCGATTTGGCCGGTGGGGCGGGAGCAGCGCTGGCGGTGCCGGTCGTCAGCGCACCGGATACGGTCAGCCCGCCGATGCGGAGTGCGTCGCGGCGGTTCCAAGGCGTGGGGCTCATCGCCCGCAGTGCGGCACTGCGATCGTCTCGCCTCCGCGGCATGACACACCCTCGCGCGGCTAAAGGTTCGCAAACGGCTCATGAATGAGCCGGCTAAGTGGCCGCGGCTTACATCCACTCGCGGATGGGGCGGCCTTCGTTCAAGCGGATGGGACGGCCGTCGGCCGTCACAGTTTGCAGATCGAGCGGGATGCCGAGCTTCGAATAAATCGTGGCGGCAATGTCCGGCGTGCGGTATTCGTCGTCGACGGGCATGCTGCCCTCGTCATCGGTGCGGCCCAGGATGGCGCCGCCCGGCACGCCGGCTCCAGCCATCAAGGCAAAACCGGCACTGGCCCAGTGATCGCGGCCGCTGGCCGAGTTGATCTTGGGCGTGCGGCCGAAGTCGGTGAGCCAGACCACCAGCGTGTTGTCCAGCAGACCCTTCTGCTCCAGGTCGATCAGCAGTTGCGGCAGCGCCTGGTCCATCGGCGGCATGCGCGAATCCTTGAGCGACTTGAAATTGCCCGAGTGCGTGTCCCAGCCAGGATCGGTGACCGTCACAAACCGCACGCCGGCCTCGATCAGCCGCCGGGCCAGCAGGCAACTCTGGCCGAAGCGATGCCGGCCGTAGCTATCGCGGAGGGCCGCGTTTTCGGTCTCGAGAGCAAAGGCCTTTTTCGTCTCCGGCGCGGTGATCATGTTCAGCGCCGCTTCGTAGTGCTCGTCCAGGGCCTTGAACGCGTCGGGCTGCAGGTCGGTCCGCTGCTGCAGGCGGTCGATCTCTTCGAGCATGCTCCGCCGCCGGGCAATCCGGCTGGAGTCGACGCCCTTGGGCGGCGTGATGTCGCGGACGGAAAAATCCTTGCTGTTGGGATCGGCCAGGAGCATGAAGGGGTTGTGCTCCAGGCCCAGGTAGCCGGCGATGCCGCCACCATTGCGATGGTCCATCGAGTCGCCCAACTGCACAAACGGCGGCATGACCGTCTTGAAACCCTTCTGCTGGCTGACGACCGCGCCGTAGCAAGGGTAAATCATGGCCGGATTGAACTTGTGGCCGGTCATCACTTCGGCGTCGGCCGTGCCGTGGCTGCCGTTTTGCGGGTTCCAACTGCGGAGGATGGCGAAGCGCTTGGCTTCCTTGGCCAAGCGCGGGCAGATCTCGGTGAACTTGACGTCCGGAATCGCTGTGTCGATCACGCCAAACTCGCCGCGCACGCTGACGGGAGCCTCGGGCTTGGGATCGAACGTGTCGTGATGGCTCGTGCCGCCCTGGGTCCAGATCAGGATGCAATTCGTGTCCCGGCTGGATTGCCCGGT
Source organism: Pirellulales bacterium (assembly GCA_036509275.1). GTDB lineage: Bacteria > Planctomycetota > Planctomycetia > Pirellulales > PNKZ01 > DATATB01. Next base: position 6,599 of record DATCFX010000636.1, read on the forward strand.
TCGCGCCAGGGCCTTCTTTTGGGCTAGCGCCGCGGGCAGTGCGATGCCCAATCCGGCCAGGGAGCCGATCTTCAGGAACGAGCGACGGTGAAGGCCTTCGCAGTCGCGCACCAAATGCGGCGATAGGTTGAGCATGGTTCGGCCCTCTCTCCGTAGGAATGCAGGCGGGAACATTGCAGGCAGGCACGCGCAATGTACCCCAAATGGCCCAACGAATCAAGGTTTTTGCATGCGATCGCAGGCGGTTCGCACTCCAAGCCCCCTGGATCGCGATCCGGAACATCTGGCTTGCCGCACAAGTCCGGTCGCCGGCGGCTGGCCAGAAAGCTTTGACATCACGGAGGCGATGCTGGATGATAGGGGGCACGCCAAGCGTCCGCTGGGCGGCCAAGAGGACCACTGTGCTGCTCGTCTTGAGCGGCGTGTGCGTGCTTCGAGCCGCCGGTGGCCACGAACCGTCTGCCTTGCCACCCCGCCTTAGCTCCTCATTCGCATTCCAGCCCTTGGCAATGCCATTATCTCGGAGACCATTCGCTATGAGCTCGCCCCGTCGATCGCCCACTGATGCTTCGCGCCGCTTGTTTTTGAAGAAATCGACCGCCGGCATTGTCAGCGGCAGCGCCCTGTCGCTGGCACGCAGTGCCCATGCCGCCGGCGACGATGTGTTGCGCATCGGGCTGATCGGCTGCGGCGGACGCGGCAACGGTGCGGCCGCTCAAGCGCTGCTGGCCGATAAGAACACGAAGCTGGTCGCCCTGGGCGATGCCTTTTCCGATCAGGTGCAGCGCAGCCGCTCGCTGCTCAAGCAGCACGCGAAGGTGGGCGAGCGGGTCGAGGTCAACGACGACCACTGCTTCGTGGGCTTCGACGCGTACAAACAGGTGATTGCCAGCGACGTGGACGTCGTGCTGCTGGCGACGCCGCCGCATTTCCGGCCGCAGCATCTGGCCGCGGCCGTCGAGGCCGGCAAGCACGTGTTTGCCGAAAAGCCGGTGGCCGTCGATGCCCGCGGCGTACAAAAGGTGCTCGAGGCCTGTGCGCTGGCCAAGCGCAACAACACGGCCGTCGCCTCGGGCCTGTGCTGGCGCTACAACAACGTGGCCCGGGCTTCGATCCAGCAGATCCAGGACGGCGCGGTCGGCGAGATCGTGTCGCTGGAGTGTACGTATAACGCTTCGCTGCCAGGAAAGGCCTGGCCGATGATCCGCGAGGCCGGCTGGAGCGACATGGAATGGCAGATGCGCAATTGGTACTGGTTCACCTGGCTGTCGGGCGACCATATCGTCGAGCAGGCGGTCCACAGCGTCGACAAGATCGCCTGGGCGCTGCACGACAAACCGCCGCTATCGGCCGTCTCGCTGGGCGGTTTGCAAGCCCGCTTCGGCACGCCGCGCGGCAGCATCTTCGACCACCACTCGGTGACGTACGAATATCCCGGCGGCCTCAAGTGTTATTTCAACAGCCGGCAGCAACCTGGAACCAGCGGCGACGTGTCCAGCCACGTGATGGGCACCAAGGGCATCTGCCACATCGAAACCGGCAAGATCACCAGCCGTAGCGGCGAAAAGCTCTGGCGCTATCGCGGGCCCACGAACATCATGCACCAGACCGAGCACGACGAACTGTTCGCCGGCCTGCGCGCGGGCAAGATCGTCAATGACGGCGACTTCATGAGCAGCAGCACGCTGCTGGCCATCATGGGCCGGCTGGCCAGCTACAGCGGTAAGAACGTGAGCTGGGAACAGGCGCGCGGTTCGAAGGAGGATTTGTCGCCGGCGAAATACGAGTGGGGAGCGGCGCCCAAGGCCGAAATCGCCATACCCGGCGTCACGCCGCTGGTCTAAACACCCGTTTGGCCGCGGTGCTTGCGCCGCGCTGTTGCACATGTCCCTTCAAACCGACTTGCCGGCCGTCCAGGCGGGGACCGAGCGCCCCTGGTACGCCGAGGTCACGCGCTACCAGTGGCTCGTGCTGGTGATCGCCTCGCTGGGCTGGATCTTCGACACGTTCGAAGGACAGATCTTTGTGGCGAGCGAGAACGTCGTTCTACGGGACCTATACACCGAAGGCCCCGAACAGAGCCTGACTGCGGCCGAGCAAGCAGGAGAGCGTGCTTTTCAGACCCATGTGATCCTGGCCGCGTTTTTGTGCGGCGGGTCGCTGGGCGGCGTCGTCTTCGGCATGCTCAGCGATCGCATCGGGCGGTCGAAGACGATGATCTACACGATCCTGATGTATTCGCTGTTCACGTTCGTCTCGGCCGCCGTGGTCAATTGGCAGCAGCTTGCCGCGACGCGCTTCCTCGTAGCGATGGGCGTGGGAGGCGAATGGGCGGTGGCCAGCTCGCTGGTGGCCGAAGTCTTTCCGCCTCGCGCGCGAGCCCGGTCGTTGGGCATCTTTCACGGCTCGAGCGTGCTGGGCGGCCTACTGGGGGTCGGCGCCGGCATGCTGATTCCCCAGTTCGGCTGGCGCGTGATCTACATCGCCGGCGCGCTGCCAGCCCTGCTCACCATCTGGGTGCGCTACAGCATTCGCGAACCCGAAGACTGGCGCGAGGCGCGGGCCAAGAGCGCCCAGGACCCCACGCAACAGATGGGCCGCGTGCGCGACCTGTTCGCTCCCGCCCTCATTCGCAATACGCTGGTCGGCCTGGGGTTGGCGACGGTCGGGCTGGCAACCTACTGGGGCGTGTTCATGTATGGCCAGAAATTGGTGCGCGCCGTGGCCGAACAGTCAGCAGTCGCCGCAATCCACCCGGGCGCCACTGGCGCCGAGAAGGGCAGCCGGAGCAAGGAGGCCGAAGACGAGCTGAAAAAGGAGGCCGAGGACGCGGGCCAGTATGCGGAGATGCGTGGCTACTTACTCGCCACGCTGGGCGCGGGGGCCGGCCTGCTGTCGTTCGGGCCGATCTGCGAACGCATCGGTCGCCGGGGCGCGTTTTTGATCTTTCACCTGGGCGGACTGGTCAGTTCGCTGGTGCTGTTCCTGGGATTGGCGCATGCGGGCGTCGTCGCCATCGGCAGTTTTCTGCCGGTGTTCGGATTTTTCATCGTCGGCATGCACGCCGGCTACGCGGTGTATTTCCCCGAGCTGTTTCCCACGCGCATGCGCGGCACGGGCGCCGGCTTCTGCTTCAACTGCGGCCGGCTATTGGCGGCGCCGATTCTGATCCTCAAGGGCGTCATGCAGAACCATCACATTTCGCTTGAGCACGCCGCTTCCTCCCTGAGCGTGCTCTTTGTGCTCGGCTGCGTGTTGCTCATCTGGGCCAAAGAGACCAAGGACCAGCCGCTGCCGGAGTGAAGGTTTTCGTAGGCCGTCGCTGGCAAAGGCGGCTCGTTCGTGCGCGAGCTACGGCACAAGGAGTGTGCCTGCTATTGTGGGCGACTCGCGAATGATGCTCGCGCCCAAGAAGTTGAGCTTCGCTTCGAGCTGCTCGTAGCCGCGATCGAGATGGGCCACGCGATGGATGCGGGTTTCGCCTTCGGCGGCCAGACCGGCCAATACCAGCGCGGCACTGGCGCGCAGGTCGGAAGCCACGACGTCGGCACCGATGAGGCGCTCCGTGCCGCAGATGCAGATGCCGGCCCCGCAGCGCGCGATCCGCGCGCCCATCCGCCGCAACTGCAGCACGTGGCTATAGCGCGTCGGAAACACCAGGTCGCGCACTTTGCTGCCGCCAGCGGCCAACGTCAGCACGGCCGTAAATTGCGCCTGCAAATCGGTGGGAATGCCGGGATACGCTCGGGCCGAGATCTCCAGCGGCCGCGGCCGGCCGTCGGCCACGATCGTCACGCGGTCGGGCCGGGCGCTCAGTCCGCAGCCGAGCGCCGCGAGTTCGTCGAGCACGGCCGTCAGATGGTTGCTGTCCAGCCCGAGGATCTCGGCCTGGCCGCCGCAGATGGCCACGGCCAGCAGCAGCGTACCGGCCTCGACGCGGTCGGGGATCACTTGATACGTGCCGCCGGCCAGTTCGTCGACGCCCGAAATTTCGATCGCCGGCGTGCCCAAGCCGGCGATGCGTGCCCCGAGCGATCCGAGAAATTTTCCTAAGTCGACGACCTCCGGCTCGGTCGCAGCGGAATGCAGGACCGTTTTGCCCCGAGCCAGCACCGCGGCCATCAGCACGTTGGCCGTGCCCGTCACGCTCGTGCCGTGCGGGCCGGCCAGGTCGATTTCGGCCCCGCGCAATCGGCCGCAGCGGGCCAGCACATGGCCGCGCTCGATCCGCAGCGTGGCGCCCAGCGCTTCGAGCCCGCGCAAATGAATGTCCACCGGCCGGGGGCCGATGCGGCAGCCGCCGGGCAGCGGCACGATGGCGCGCCGGCGTCGGGCCAAAAGCGGACCCAACACGCAGAAGCTGGCCCGCATGCGGCGGACTAATCGTTGCGGTGCCCGGACGGGGCCCGGGTCGATGGTGACGATGGCGACGCTGCCGTCGAGCTGGCGTTTGACGGCTACGCCCAGGTGGCCCAACAGCAGTGCCAGCGTGTCGACGTCGGTGACCTGCGGCACGCGCGCGAGCCGGACTTCGCCGGCGGCCAGCAGCGACGCGGCCATGATCGGCAGGGCGGCATTTTTTGAGCCGCTCACCTGCACGATGCCCGCCAGCGGTTTGCCGCCTTGGATTGTGAACATGTTCATCCGTGAACGTGCCTGGCAGGCGAGCGGGAGGCGCGAGCCTCCCGGTGGTCCAGCGCGAACACTTAATGGCACGTTACCGGGAGGCTCGCGCCTCCCGCTCGCCACGCAGTGCCGCTTGTCGCCGATTGTATGCCGGGGCGGCAAGGCGGCCCAAGGCCATTACGGCCGGCGGCGGGCCTGCACGATGCGGAACTGCCCGGCCAGATCCTTGACCGATGCTGGCGGCTCGAAGGCCGGATCGGATGCCAGCAGTTGGCGCACGGCGGGCTCGATCATGGGGCTGATTTCGACCAGCAGCCAGCCGCCCGGCTTCAGCCGCTGGGCCGCCTGCGGAACGAGCCGCTCGATGACTTCGGTGCCGCGCGGGCCGGCTTCCAGCGCCAAGCGCGGCTCGAACTTGCGCACGTCAACCATCAGCCCGGCCAGCTCGTCGCTGCGCACGTACGGCGGATTGCTGACGATGAAATCGAATCGCGGCTGGGGCTCGAGGGCAGCAAACAAATCGCTCTCGACGAACTCGATGTGCTCGGTTACGCCCAGGGCTTGGGCATTCTCGCGGGCCACGGCCAACGCCGCCGGGCTGATGTCGATGGCCATAACCCGCGCGCCGGGCAGCGCGCGAGCGGCACAGATGGCAAGAATGCCGCTGCCGCTGCCGACGTCGGCAATTTGCAAGCTTTCCGCGGTGCCGCCAGCGGCGGAAGTTTCATCTGCGGCGTCGGAAGTCTCACGACCGCCATCGGAAGTCTCACGACCGCGATCGGAAGTCTCACGACTTCCGCTACGGGAGGATCGGTGTTGTTTGGCCAAGTCCAAGAGACGCACCAGCAGCAGTTCGGTCTCGGGGCGGGGGATCAGCACGTCGGGCGTGACGCGAAAGCTGAGCGAGTAAAACTCGCGATGGCCCACGAGGTAGGCCACCGGCATGCCGCCGGCCCGCTGACGCACCAGCTCGCGAAAGGCCGCGCGGCGCGGGTCGTCGGGCAGTTCATCGAAGCGGGTATAGAGCTCGATGCGGCGGCAGCCCAAGGCGTGCGCCAGCAGCACTTCGGCATCCAGCCGCGGGCTATCGGCCCCGCGCGCGGCGAGAAAGTCGGTGGTCCATTTCAGCAACCGGCCGATCGTCCATTGCTCGTCGGCCCCGGACATCGTTGCCAGCTCCCAGTTGGGAAATGCAAAGCATGGGAAATACAAAGCAATTGAACAGCAGCCCGCGAAGGTCACGAAGAAGAAAAGACCGGCCACGCGCCCATTCCGCGAAACGTGCGGATTGCGATCTTCCTTCGCGTCCTTTGCGATCTTCTGTTCAAACGAAATTTACTCGATCGAATTTTACTCGATCGTGCCCATCGACGACCGCTGCTGCTGTCGATCGTACTCGATCAGGGCGTCGGTCACCGGCTGCAGGTTGCCCGACAGGATATTGTCGAGCTTGTAGAGCGACAAGTTGATGCGGTGGTCGGTGAGCCGGTTTTCGGGAAAGTTGTAGGTGCGGATGCGTGCGCTGCGGTCGCCCGAGCCGACCAGCGTCTTGCGGTCGTGGGCCCGCTTGGCGGCTTCGGCCGCCCGCTTTTGCTCGTAGATCCGGGTTTTCAGCACGCGCAAGGCCCGGGCCTTGTTCTTGTGCTGGCTCTTTTCGTCCTGGCAACTGACGACGATACCGGTCTCGTGGTGCGTCAGCCGCACGGCCGACTGTGTTTTGTTCACGTGCTGCCCGCCCGGGCCGCTGGCGCAAAACAGGTCGGTGCGGTAATCGTCGGGCTTGAGGTCGACTTCCACGTCCTCGGGCTCGGGCATCACGGCCACGGTGGCCAGCGACGTGTGAACGCGGCCCTTGGCCTCGGTCTCGGGGACACGCTGCACGCGGTGGCCGCCGCTTTCGTACTGCATAATGCGGTATACGGCTTCGCCTTCCAGGCCGAGGATGATTTCCTTGAAGCCGCCGAGCTCCGTGGGATGCAGCTCGAGCACTTCCACCTTCCAGCCGTGCGTTTCGGCGAAGTGCTTGTACATATCGTACAAATCGCGGGCGAACAGGGCCGCCTCTTCGCCGCCGGTGCCGGCGCGGATTTCCATCACGCACCGCGCACGCTGGGCATCCTCGCCGCCGACGGTCATGTCCAGCAACTCGTTCCAGCAGTCCTCGCGATCGGCCTTGAGCTGGGGCAGTTCGCCCTCGGCCAGCTCGCGCATCTCGGCATCGTGGCCGGCGACCATTTCCAGCGCCTGGGCAATCTCGGTGTTCAGCCCGCGGAATTGGCGGTACTTGGTGGCCAGCTTGGCCAGGCTGCCGCGTTCGCGCGCCGCGGCTGTCAGCTTGTTGGAATCAGCCAGCACGACCGGGTCGCACAGCATCCGCTCGAGTTCTTCGAAGCGGGTCAGTTTCTGATCGAGATCTTCTCGCATGGCCTGTTAGCCCTCAGGGGGTTGGGCCGCCAGATGGCTGCGAGCGGAAGGGGCGGTCTTGGATCGAAAGAGCGAAGGCGCACCCGTCGCGCGTGCGGCGGCGCCGCAAATGCACGAAAGAGTCGGGCGAGTGGCCGCTAAGCCTCGGCGCCCTCGGCTGCGGCCGGCGCACCCTCGGACGCGGGGGACTTGGCCGCCTTTTTGTCGCGCTTGAGGCTCGCATAGCCGGCACCGGCGAACTTGCTCTTGAACTTCTCGATCCGGCCGGCCGTGTCGAGAAACTTCAGCTTGCCGGTGAAAAACGGGTGGCAAGCACTGCAAATATCGACCTTCAGCTCGGGCATCGTGCTGCGGGTCGTGAAGCTGTTGCCGCAGCCGCACTTGACCACGGTCACCATGTACTTGGGATGGATATTCTTTTTCATCTTAATTGGTCCCGAGCGAAGCGCACCGCGGAGTCGTTTTTTTTGGGGAAGCTTCAAATTCTAGTGGCAAAGTCCCCGCGAAACAAGGCCGGAGCAGCGCAAGCGAGCGGGAGGCGCGCGCCTCCTGGTGATTTGCCGACCATCCGCGGCGCTGAATTTCCGGGAGGCTCGCCAGCCACACGATGTTGCGAGCAAGACCTCCGAGCCGCCGCTACCGACCGACCTTTTTCTTCTTCTTCCCGGCCGGCTTTTTGGCGACGGGGGCGGCTTTTTTCTTGGCGGCGGGCGGGGCGGCGGCCGGCTTCTTGGCGGTCTTCTTGCCGAAAATGCTATCCCAATTACGCGAGAACTCGGGGCTGGGACCAGAACGAACGATCGGGCCGGACATGGCTGCGGTGCTCCTAAAAACAACCAACGCGGATCCGCGGAAATCGGATTAAAATTTGCTTCCGCGCGGCGTGATGATTACAAGAGACTACATTCTAGAATCCGCT
>DATCFX010000637.1:0-8566 GCA_036509275.1 Pirellulales bacterium
CTGAGCTCGTACCTGGCCGATTATCTCGGCTTCCTGGGCGTCGAACCGTTCAAGATCAACCTGCCGATCATTGCCGCGTTTCTGACGATCATCGGCTACTCGCTCAACGACACGATCGTGATCTTCGACCGCATCCGCGAGATCCGGGGCAAGAGCACCGATCTCACGGCGGAACTGGTGAACGCGAGTATCAACCAAACGCTCAGCCGCACGCTGTTGACGTCGTTGACCGTGTTCCTGGTGGTGTTGATCCTGTACGCGATGGGCGGCCAGGGGATCCACGGGTTTGCCTTTGCCCTGGTCGTGGGCGTGATCAGCGGCACCTATAGCACGGTTTACATTGCCACGCCCGTGTTAATCTGGCTCAATCGTTCCGGCAGTTCCGCCCAGGCAAAACGCTCCGGCGGCGGCAAGGGCATCGCGGCCGCCTAGCCTTCGCGCAAAAGACGCCCGGCGGCGGCCCGCGCCCCATGCTCTGGCCGGTATATCCTCACTGGCCGGCACCCACCGCGCCGCAGAATCGTGCGCCGTGGCCGGCGCGCTTAGATCGGCTGGACCGGCCCGGCCACAACTCCCGATATACCAGCGATGACGAGCGATCCTCCCACGCTTCGACTGGCCCGCGCGAGTTGCCCCCGACCATGGTTGAACGGCGCACCAAGATCGTACTGGCTTCGGCCGTGATGGTCAGTGCCGTGGGCGGCTCGCTGCTATTCTTTCGGCCGACCCAACGGCCGCAGCCGGCAGCGGCCTCCGCGCCGGACGTGGGAGCCAGCATGACGCTGCGGCACCGGATCGAGCCGCCTGCCGCCACTACCGCGGAAGTGAGCCATTTGCTGGGACGCATCGAGCCCGAAGTGCGGCCGGCCGCTGAGCCCGAACCGCGCGTTGTCACCCGGGCGAAGCCGGCCACGTCGCGGCAGACGTACGAGGTAGGCGAGTTGCCGGCCCCGGCTTGGAGCCCGGTTCGCCCGCAGGCTAGCGATCGCCCGCTGGTCCACCGCGTGCGCGAGGGCGAGACGCTCTCCAGCTTGGCGCGGCACTATTTGGGGTCGGCCGACCGCTACGCCGAACTGTTTGCCGCGAACCGGCAGGTGCTCTCCGATCCGGACCAGCTGCGACCGGGCATGGAGTTGGTCATCCCGCAAATGCCGGGCATCGCCCGGCCGGCGTCGGTGCAAACATCCAGGCCCGCCGGCACGGCCCCGGCCGATACCGTCGACTCCGGCTCGATGGTGCCCATCACTCCCGGCGCGTGGCGGCGCGGCCGGCAAAGCGAGTCGCCGGTGCGGCACTATCGGGTGCAGGCCGAAGACACGCTGGTTGACATCGCCAAGCAGTTTTACGGCGACGGCAGCAAATTCCAGCAACTCTACGAGGCCAATCGCGACCAACTCGCCGGACCCGACCAGCTTCGCGAGGGCCTGTTGCTGGTGATTCCGTAGCGGCGTCGGCGGATGCGGAAGTCTCACCGCTACGCATCCAGGAATTAGCCGCTTAGATCGGGCTTTTGCGCACGACCCAAGGATAGGATTGTCCGGCCGCCCGCACGTCGATGAAATCGCCGACGTGCTCGCCGAGCTTCAGGCTTTTTTCTTCGATCAACTTCATGCCTTGCAGACGCGTGTCCAACTGCTCGTAGAACAGATCCCTGGTCTGGGGATCGCCCATCGCGGCCTTGTGGGCAGGCTCGAAGAGGTTGTAGATGCGGTTGGCGTTTCGCAATGCCTTCGGATCCGATTTGCCAACCGCCAGATAGATGGATACCTGCTTGCGGACCGCCGACTGCGCGGGCCCCGGCTGCGTGAGCTCTTGCATACTGAGATTCTTGAACACGAAGGGGGGCGAAATCATGAACACCGCCTTCACGTCCTGCCCCTGTTTGCCCGTGGTGAGCACCGGCTGACTCCAATCCAGCAGGGTCCAGAGCATGCCCACGACCGCTCCCATTTCGGCGCCAACCACGCTCAGCTTGTTGATGTTCAACTCGCCGTTGTTGTTGCGTTCGATCAGATACTGGTTAACCGCCTCCATGTCGTTGGTAACCATCAGCGGATATTGGCTCAGCGGCATATTCGCGGCCAGGACCTTTTGGCCGTTGAAGTTCGTGCTGTTGCCGTGGCCGCGAAGATCGGGCGCGATCACCGCAAAGCCGTAGGTCTTTTGCAAGTACACGGCCAGATCGTCCCAGTCATGCCGATTGCCGCCAGACTGGTGCAGCAGGATCACTGGCACGCTGTCCTTTTTGTGGGTGCCGCCAAAATAGGTGCAGCGTATCTCGACTTTGTCCCGGGTCGTCAAGGTGACCTCGACCGGCGGCGGGAGTTTTTCCTTGTCTTCGTCGGATTCTTGTGCCTGGACACTCCCACTCGACCAGGCAAAGGCCAGCGCGGCCAAGAGCGTCAGCGAAAGCGGGCGGGCCAACTGGCGCAGTTGCAATTTCATAGCGGCACTCTGTGGGTCTTAGCGGTCGACTTCAAACGTGAGGAGCCCCGGATTTGCATCGCCGTGGTGCTGCGCAATGCCTCGGGGGCAAGTCCCCAGTCATCCTAGTTCTACCGTTGGCCCCGGTCAACGGATTGGCGGCAGACGTCCGCCTGTTCGGCAGTCGCGGCTATGGCACCAGGCGCTTGGGCAGCAGAGGCACAACCAGCCAGCAGGCGGCCGTGGTCAAGGCGCCGATGCCCACCAGCAGGTTGAAACTGGCGGTATGACCCCACAGGTCGATGCCCTGCTGGAAGAAGATGCCGCCCAAATAGGTCGACAGGGACGAGCTCACGTTCGACAGGGCCATGATGGTGGCGAAAATGGTGCCGGCCGCCGCCGGCGGGCAGGCCTGCGCGGCCAGGTCCAGTTGCACGAGCATGGCCGTGGTGTACGCAAAACCGGACGCGAACGCCACGACGCAGGCCAAGTGCGAGCTCCACAAGAACCAAAAGGCTAGCGTGGCCACGACTCCCAAGGCAATCGACAGGTGTACCAACCACCGCATCGGCACCCGCCGGCAATAAAAGCCGTAGCCGACGCAGGCCGCGATCGATGCCACGGCCACGATCGACCGCGTCAGCCCATAGAACTGTTCGCTGAAGCCCAGGTGGTCGGTCATGTACACGTTCTGGATCGTCGCCGAAAACGGATTGAACTCGAACAGAAAGATCAGCAGGCAGACGCTCAGGATGACCGGCGATCGCAACCCCTGCCCCAGCGAGCGCAGCGCGTGGCGAAAGGGGGCCTCGCGCGCCGGCCGTGGCGGTTCTTCGACCGACGTGAGCGACAAGATGAGCATCAGCACGGCCACGATGGCGCACACCGCGAATGCAGTTTGATAGAGCTGGTGGCCGCTCAAATAGCCGCCGGCGATGCCGGTCAGGATCGAGGCGGCGTAGATGGCGCCCCACTGCACGCTTTGCAGCCGGCCGGTTAGGCCGCGGCTTTGGCCCTGCTCGACCATCAAGGCGTCGACCACGACATCCCCAAAGGCCACTCCCAGCGTCGGCAGCAACAACAGCATCAGCCAGGCATGATCGCCCTCGGGCAGCGGCCAGAACGACAGCCCGGCGAAGCCCACTAGCGCCGCCAGACAACTGAGCACCAGGTACGCTTTGCGGTGGTAGCCGGCCAGCGGCAAGAAATCGGTCAGCAGCCCATACAAGGGCTTGATCGACCAGGGTAGCGAGAGCAGGGCAGCAAACGCCGTGATCTGCGCGGGGCTGTCGTGCCAGCTTTTCAGCAGCGCACACACCGGCTGGGCAATCAGCCCTTCGGTCGGCTCCCCGATGCCTTGCAGAAAATACAACAGGCCAAACAGCGTCGCCAGCCGATGCGCACTACCCGCAGCCGCGGGGACCGCCGGGGTGGCAGGCACACTCACCAGTTTGGATCGCGGGAGGGTTCGCTCCAGCAATCCAGCCGAGCCGGTTCGGCCGATCAGGGCACTGGCCGGCAGAGCCGTCTGCCAGCCTTCACTCAGCGGAGGTCTCAAGAAATCCCTTGTCGAAATTCGGGCTGCCTGGCGACGCCTTCCGGGCCGACGCGCAAGCCAAATAAAAATCGGAACCAGCTCATGGGCCGATGACGACTGCCTGTTCGATTCCTGCCCGGCGATCGCTGCAGGTTTGGCGCCCAACGCGACGTGCTGCGGCCGATTGGATCAGCCGCTCGATAAAATCATCATAATTCAAGCCCGCAACCGATAAGCCTCTGGCAAATCCGGCCGACGGACTGAGATCTGGATTGGCGTTCACTTCCAGAATATACGCTCCGCCGCCGGAGTCTACTCGGAAATCCACACGACCGTAATCTCGGCAGCCCGTCAGGCGGAAGGCGGCCAGCGCCGCGCGTTCCATCCGGGCCGCCAGTGCAGGCTCGACCCGCGCCGGGCACGCCACGGGCGTCGAGGCGTAATCGGCGCTGCCGGGCGTCCACTTGGCATCGTACGTGACCAGCCGCCAGGGATTCTCCGCCGGGCTGCCAAACTCGATTTCGGCCATCGGCAGCACGACCGGCTCGCCCAAGGCCACGATGCCGACGTTGAATTCTCGCCCCGGAATGTATTGTTCCACGAGCACGTCCCCATAACGGCCCTGGATCGCCGCCACCTGCCGCCCGAGCCCCTGGAGATCCGCCACGACACTCTGTTGGCTGATGCCCAGGCTAGCATCCTCCTTGGCCGGTTTGATCAGGCAGGGGCCTGCGGCCAACATGGCCTCGAGCCCCTCGCGCGGCAGACGATCGCCCGGCGCAAGGTAAAAAAACGGAGCGGTTGGCAGTCCGGCGCCCTGCAACAGCCATTTGGTCCGAGCTTTGTCCCGCACGAGCGCCAGGCAATCGGGCGGCGAACCGGTGAGCGGCAGGCCGCACAACTCGACCAGCCCGGCCACGCTGGCCTCGCCGGCCCCCGTCCCGCCCAGACCTTCGCACAGGTTCAACACCACGTCGGTCGCCGGCCCGACGGCCAGGGCCTCGACGATCTCGGCGGCCGACGAGCCGACCGCCACGCGACGCACGCCGTGCCCCCGGGCTGGCAGCGCGGCGGTCACGGCATCGACCGTTTCCAACACGCCGGCCTCGGAGGCCCAGTCGGGATCGCTCTCCGGCAACTGCGGCTGGTTGTACAGCACGACGACCTGAAGCCGTCCGGGAATGCTCACGCCTTGGCTCCGATTGCCGTCAGCGCGGCGTGGCCCGCGGAACTGTCTGAGCGGCCGGCCGCGGCCGCCAGGATCCGCGAAATCAGGTCCGCATAGCCCAGGCCCACGTATCCGGCCAGCAGCACCAGGTCGCCAGACACCGGCGAAAGGCCCGGCAGCGGATTGGCTTCGAGGAAAAACGGCACATGGTCCCGCAGGCGGAAATCAATGCGGGCCACGTCGCGGCAGCCCAACGCCCGCCAACTGGCCAGGGCCGCGTCGCATACGGCCTGGGTGTCGGCGGCCGAAAGCCGTGCCGGGCATTCGTAGCGGACGCGCTCGCGCCAGTCGCGCTTGACTTCCAGGCTGTAGACGAACGGCCCGCGCTGCTGCTGGGGCACGACCCGCATCACGCCGATCACTTCCGGTGGATCGTTGCCCAGCACGCCCACCGTGAGCTCGTCGCCGTCGACGAACTCCTCGGCCAGGATCGGCTGCCGATAGGCCTGCCACAACCGCACGACTGCTTCGTACAGTTCTGCCCGATCGAAAATCAAATTGGCTTCCAGGATGCCTTTGCTCGAGCCCTCGAAGGCGGGCTTGACGATCACCGGCAGCGGCAATTGATCGAGTCGCTGTTCCAAGTCGGGCGTATCGCCGCTAACCAGCACCCAGGCCGGCGTGATCACGCCGCTGGCGCGCACCAGGCGTTTCGCGCAGTCCTTATCGAGCGCGGCAGCCAAGGTCAACGGATCGGAGCCCGTGTAAGGCACGCCGAGCATTTCCAGCACGGCCGGCACGCGGGCTTCGCGCGAGCGGCTGGTGCCGGTTCCCTCGGCGATATTCAGCACCAGCTCGGGCCGCGGGCCGGCCAGCAGGCGGTGCAGCAGCTCTTCGCCGTCGCCCAGCAATTGCACTTCGTGCCCCAATTCCTGGAGGACGTTGTGCAGGGCCAGAATGGTTTCCGGCGAGTCGAACTCCTCCTGGCCATCGTCGGCCAGGCCCTCGCACGACGCGCCTGCCGGCGGCCAGCCGGCGGCCGGCGCCAGGCCCGGCAGCGCCGCATGCGGATCGCCGGAGAACTTGACGTTGAACGTGATACCGATTTTCACGGGGAAACCTAAAAGGAAAGTGAAAAGTGAAAAGTGAAAAGTGAAAAATGGCGAGTACAAGAGGACCGGCCGTTGACCGCGGGGCCTCCTGCACTTTTCACTTTTCACTCTCCACTTTTCACTGGATTTAGCCTGCCTTGGCCGAACCGTTGCTGCCGTTGGCGAAGGGTTTTCGCAATTCGGCATTGGCGGAGCCCGGCTCTTCATCGGACGGTGCATCGACCACGTGCAGATCGATCTGGTTGCGCCGCTTGTAGCGCGGCGTGCCCTCGGGCACCAGCGCCCCGATGTTACCGCTGAGCAAGTTGCTGACGCCCATTGAGGGATAGTGCTCGGCGGCGCCGCCGGCCCGATCTTCCGGAGCATACCGGAACAGCAGGCCTTCGTAGTTGCGGAGCACCACCGCGTTTTCGCTGGCCGAGACCAGGTAGTTGGGCATCAGCGGAATCTTGCCGGCCCCGTTCATGCCGTCGACCACGTAGGTCGGCACGCCCAGGCCAGACATGTGTCCCCGCAAGCCTTCCATGATTTCCAGCCCCTTCCACACCGTGGTGCGGAAATGGCCGGCCCCGACCACCGGGTCGCAATGGAACAAGTAATACGGCCGCACCTTGATCCGCAGCAGCCCGCGCATCAAGGCCCGCATCGTGGGCACCGAATCATTCACGCCTTTGAGCAGCACGGCGTGGTTATTCACTGGCATGCCCGCGTTCACCAACAGCCGCACGGCCCGCTCGGTTTCGGGCGTGATCTCGCGCGGATGGTTGAAATGCGTCTGAATCCATATCTTGCGGGCCGACTGCAAGAGTTCGACCAGCTCGGGATCGAAGATGCGCTGCGGCAAAGTCACCGGCACGCGCGTGCCGATGCGGATCACGTCCACGTGTTCGATCGCCGATAGCTCGGTGACGAACCAGCGAAGCTTCGACACCGGCAGCGACAGTGGATCGCCGCCGGAGACGATCACGTCGTGAATCTCGGCGTGCTCGCGCACGTAGTCCACCATTCGCTGATCGTTGTGGCTGGGGCCGTCCCAGCCGTCGCGGTCCATGGTCACGCGCTTGCGCGTGCAGAACCGGCAATACATCGTGCAAACGTGCGTCGTGACCATCAGCACGCGGTCCGGATAGCGATGCGTCAGGCCCGGCACGGGCGAGTCCTTGTCTTCCTCCAGCGGATCTTCGTACTGCTGGCCCGACTCGCTGACCAGTTCCAGGGGCGAGGGGATCGATTGCAGCCGGATGGCGTCGTGAGGGTTGTCGACGTCGATCAGCGAGAAGTAATAAGGAGGGATCGCCAGTTTGTACTGGACTTCGAGTTTTTCGAGCGCGGCCGTTTCTTCAGGCGTGTGCGGCAGCAACTCGGCCACCTGGCTCGTGGTGCGGATGGCGTTTTGCATCTGCCAGCGCCAATCCTGCCACAACTCGTCGGGAATGTCTTTCCATCGAGGATGCCGGCGCGAGGTACTGGGAGGCTCTTCAGCGTCTTCCGGCGGACTGCCACAGGCAGCAGCCGCGTACGATGCGGCATCGATTTGGTTCATGGAAATTGAACCTCTCCTCCATTGAGTAACCAGACTCGGGCGGCCGAGTGCCCCGGCCATCGTTCCCAAATCTGCGTGCTTATAGCATTGGTATAAAAAACCGACAAGCGTTTTTAAGCCGCCGGAAGGCCGAAACTGCTCTTGAAAAGTTTCCGATCCTTCCGCCCAGTGCCCGGCCGGCCTTCGTCCGCCCCGCGGTCAGCGTCCGAAAAAGGCAGGTCCGGCCGCCCCGGCGGCGGCCGCAACTTAGGCCTTCGCCACCTGGGCCTGCGAGCCCGCCATGCCCGATCGACGGCCAAAACGCATCGTCGCCGTGGCCTTCCGCAGTTGCTCGCGGGCGTCGCGCAGCTCCTGTTCCAGCTCCAACCGCTCGCGGATCCAGCCCTCGCGGGCCTCGCTGCCGGCCCGCTCCTGTTCGTCGAGTTGCCGTTCGCGGGCCGCCAGGCCCGCCGCGTGCTGATCGAGTTCCTGGCTTCGCCGCTGGGCCCATCGCTCCAGTTCCTGGCTATCGTATTGCAATCGCGCATGGGCCTCTGCTAATTCTGTGCGCAATTGCTCCGCTTCAGCCCGGCCCTCGTTTATTTTTTGCAAAGTCATCCGACAATGGTCGTCGAGTCGAGTTCGCGTCTGCCCGAGCGCGTAGCTCAAGGCGGCCGGCGGGACGCTGCCGGCCAATTGCGTCCACAGCTCTTCGGTCGATAGTCGCAGTTCGAGCGTCTCGCGGTGCAGGTCGATCAGCTCTTGCTGCGACTGCTCGAGGCTCGCGCGGCGGAGATCGAGCT
>DATCFX010000638.1:0-5519 GCA_036509275.1 Pirellulales bacterium
TCGTGCTGCTCATGGTGTGCGTGTAGCCGGCGTCGATGAAACCGTTGGTCGGCGAGTAGCTCAGGAACTGCATGATCGAGATGTTGCCGTCCACCATGTACGGAGCCACCATGCCCATCGGCAGCGCGTTGGGACCATAGCTGTACTGGCTGGTCGGAGCCGCCGTACCCGGCCCGTACACGGTCGGCGCCGTGAGGGAATACACCCGCTCGTCGGAGCCCAGGTTGGCCGCCGTGTTGCCGCCGAGCATCAAGGTCCAGTTGTCGCCGGGATTGCGGGTCGGGATCGTAGTGGTCAGAGCCGTGACCACGCCGCGGCCTTCTAACTGCACGGTGATCCCGGTGCCGCCGGAGAGCTGCAACGGGCCGATCTGTTCGTTGGTGTCGCCCGAAATGCTGCCCAGCATGTCGATCATGGCGCCGTTGAGCACCAGCGGCGTGTTGTCGGCCAGCCGGCCGCCCACGTTCGTGCTCGCCAGCGCGCCGTAGCTGTAGTTGTCCATGACCAACTCCGAGCCGGGCTGCAGGATCACGTTGCTCGTATTGCCCGTGTCCGACGCATTCACCAGCGAGCCGCCGGCGCCGGACAGGTACAACTGCCCGAAAACGTCGATCGTGGGTGTAGCCACGCTGGCCTCGAGGACGAGCTGGACGCCGGAGGTCGTGCTGACCACGCGGTTGACGACGGTCGGGCCGGTATAGTAGCTGGGGGCCTCGAGCACCAGGTTGCCGTTGCCCGAGCCGATGTAGCTGAGGGCGGTGTTCGTGATCGGCGTGCCGACGATCAGGCTGGCCGGCCCGGCGGCCGTGTCGTTGAGCACGCTGTTGGTCAGGATCAGGTTGGCAGTGCCGTTGGGAGCGCCACCGGCGCCCAAGCGGTAGGTGTTGCCGGCACCCGGCAACAGCGCGCCGGCCGTAATATCGCCGTACTGCAGGCCGTTGTTGGTGGTAATCGAATAGTTGTTGCCGGTGGTGCCGACGTACCAGGTGCCATTGCCCAGTTGCGATTCGTTGAGCACGTTGGGGTAACTGGTTGAATTGATGGCCAGGACGCCCGAGGCGATGGCCAGCGTGCTGGAGTGGATATCGTATTGCGCCGGCGTGCTGTTGTCGCCGATGCCCACGACGCCCAGGGCCGTGAAGTTGCTGTCGACGCGGATCGTCTGGCCCGGGCTGACGTTGCCGATGTCGTTGAAGCGGATCGCCGTGTTGGGGGCGATTTCGATCTTGCCGGTGCCCAGGTTGGCCGTGGTGCTGGGCGTGAACTGGCCGCCGTCCCACGCGCCGAACATCGTCGTGCCGCTGTAGTTGTAGAAGCCGCCGGAGAACGTGTTGGCCGCGTTGAAGAACACCATGCCGCTGCCGCCGCTGCTGTTCTTGTCGATCGTGTAGCCGTTGCCGTTGTCGGCGACCACGCCGTTGAAGGTGGTCAGATTGCCGTACAGCAACAGCGAGCTGTTGAGCGTGGTCGTGCCGGCAATTTCGAAGCTGTAACTGTTGGCCTCGCCGAGCTGCAATGCCGGGCCGCCCAGCGCGCTGCCCACCGTCAGGCTGGGGAACACCATGTTACCGTACAAGCCGTTGGCGTTGTTGATGTCGCCCACGCGGATGTACATCGTGTCCAACGTGCCGGCGGCGCCGGGGGCCCCACCGATCACGAATCCGTAGCCGTTGGCAGGCGTGGCATTGCTCGGACCGCTCCAGCCGGCGATCAGCGGGTTGTTAAACAGGTAGTCCACGCCGGCGGCGCCCAGGCCGGTGCCGTCGAAGCGGAGATCCAGCGTGCCGTTGAGCAGCGTGACCGGGCCGGTGCCCAGCGGATCGCCCGCCCCGTCGAAGGCGCGGGCTTGCACCGTGCCGGCGTCGATCTGCAAGCCGCTGTAATTATCTAGCGTGGTGATGGCCGAGTTGCCCACCGGCGTGGGAGCGGCCAGCAGGTACAAGGTGCCCAAACCTTCCTTGGTGATCGACGAGCCGCCGGTGCCCGATTCAATCTCGCCGCCCAGGATCAGACCGCCGGTGCCGGCGCTGGGGGCCTCGACGTTGAGCGTATTGGCGCCGGGATACAACTGCGTGACGCCGGCCACGTTCAGCATGGTGGCGTTGGTGCTGTTGCTGTTGACCGTGAGCGTGCTGTCGTTCATGGTCAGGTTGTTGATGGTGATCGCCGCCGCGCCGGCGGTGAGGAAGCCCACGTCGATGATCGAACTGTGGCCCAGGGTCAGGGTCGAACTCGTGGGATCGTTGGTCGGGGCGCCGGCCACGGAGGGGTTGATCGTCAGGTTGTAGCCGAACCCGCCGCTGCCCCACACGCCGGCCGTATTGAAGTTGCCGAACAGCACTTCGTTGAAGCCGTTGACGATGTCGTTGCCGTTCTCCAGTCCGGCCACGACGTCGGCCCGCATGAGCAACTGCCCGCCGTTGAGCACCACGTCCTGGCTCTCGCCCAGGGCGTTGGCGTCGTTGGCTTGCAGGTAGCCGATGCCGGTGGTCGCATTCGAGAAATTGGCGATGGGGGCATCCAGGCCCGAACCGTAATACTGGCCGGCGTTGATCACCGTGCCCGCGTTGACCGTCAGCGAGCCGGACGTGACCGGCGTGGTGCCGGTATACGAGTTGGGACCGGAGTTGACCGTGGCGCTGCCACCCAGGATCAAGGCGCCGTTGCCGCTTTTCACCAGCGCCAGGTTACCATCCAAGGTGCCGGCGAAAATGTTCGTCTGGTTGTTGCTATTCACGGTCAGCGTGGCGGCCGCCGACGAACTATTGATCACGGTGCCGCCGGCGGGCGTCGGCAGACCGCCGTTGGTGACGGGAATGGTTTGCGTCAGCAGTCCGGCGATCTGGATGTTTTGGCCGGCAAGATCCAGTGTGCCGCCGCCGTTGATCGCCACGTTGATCATGCCCGGCGTGACCTGGTTGGTGGCGCTGACGTCGCTGCCCGCGGCGCTGCTCCCGCTGGGGTTGGCGCCGGCATTGTTCAGCACGAAACCCGGCACGCTGGCCTGGCTGGCAAACGATACCGTGTCCCCGTTGAGCACCATCGTGCCCAGGGCGGTGGCGGTCGGCACCAACAGGTTCGTGCCGCCAATCGTGCTGTTGAACACTAGGTTGCCGGAGCCGAACACGGTCAGCGAGCCGGCGCCGATGCTGCTGGCGAGATTAGCCGTGACGCCGGGGGCGACATAGATCAGGCCCTCTTTCAGGGTGGCGGCCGTGCCGGCCCCGGCCGCGGCGGTGCCAAATTGCAGGTTGGCCACGCTGATGTTCTGCTGGCCGTTGGCTGCGCCGTTGATCAGCAGCGCACCTTCATTGGTGCTACTGGTGCTGGAGATGGTCAGGGTGGGCACGCCCGTGCCGCTCGTGATGTCGCCGGTCGTCTGCACGCCGAACGCGACGATCCCGCCGTTGACCGCTGTTGTCGAACTGAGCGACACGATCTTGGTGTTTCCACTGCCTGTGAAGCTGGTCAGTGGCGTCGCCGTCATCGGCACGATGCCGTTGGACGCGTTCCAACTGACGAATTGGGCGCCCGTGCCGGACCCAATCGTGATCTGCTGCACGATATTTGCCGACAAGATGCCGGCGCCGGTATTGGCGGGAGCGACGGCGTTGATCTTCCCGGGAATGATCGTCTCGATTCCACCCAGCGAGGTGTTGGTCGAGCTTTGGATAACCAGCGTGCCGTTGAGCGTGCGCGTGAGGTTCGTGGGGTTCAGTTCGGTGGTGAATCCGGTGACGCCCTGCAACTGGATGTACGAATCCGAGTTGAAGTTGATCGTCGTCGGCGTGATGACCATGTTGGCGTTGGGCACCGTGGGGTTGGCCAGCGCGGCGGGCGTGTTGAAGCTCCCCTGCTGGATTAACAGCGTGCCGGAGTTGATGTTGATCGTGGCCCCGAACGGATTGGTCGTGTTGTTGGTGGCCACCGTGCCGCCGCCGTAGATGTTGGTGCCGGTAATCGTGTTGGTGCTGGTCGGATTGAGGTACAGCGTGCCGGCATCGGTCGAGTTGAACGTAAAGGCGCCGGCGATGCCCGCCGTCAGGATCAGTTCGTTGCCGGGGGCCACGTCGATGGCCGAGTTACTGGCCGAAATCGTGATTGTGCGGCCGGTGATCACTGGCCCGGTGGCGCCGGCCAGTTGCAACTCGCCGCTGGTCAGCACGACGGTTTCCGTGGTGGTCGTCTCGTTGGACGTATCGCCCAGCGCCGCGTCGCTATTGAACATCAAGATGCCGCCGTTGATGGTCACGGCCGCGGCGCCCACGCCGCGGAACGTGTTGACGCCCGTGAGGTCCAAAGTGCCCCAGCCGGTCTTGGCGATCGCGCCGGTGAAGCCGTTGAGGCCGCCGTCGGAAATCGTGTTGGAGAACGTCACCGAGCCGGTGTCGGGGTTCGTGTACACCTGGAAGGTGCGCGTGGCGTTGGTGTTGGTGTTGGCGCCCATCAGGTTCAGCGTGCGGGTAAACGTGATCGGCTGCACGCCGGCGAAATCGATGTACTGATTGGCGTTGTTGATGCCGATCGCCAGGGCATTGACCACCACCGACGGGTTCGAGGGGTCGGCCTCGATGGTCATCGGCGAGGTCGACAATCCGGCGTTGGTGGTGCCGCCGAAGGTCAACGTGCCGCTGCCAATGGGGCCGGAGAGGATCGAGCCGGGATTGTAGGGCGAGCCGGTGTAGTTGGTGGCCCCGCCCAGGATCAAGCGGCCGTCGTTGATCGTGGTGCCGCCGGCGTAGGTGTTTTCGCCGTAGCCGTTGCTGATCGCGTCCAGCCGCACGGCGCCTTGTAGCAGGCCGGTGTTGTTGATCGACAGGGGGTTGGTATTGGTCGTGGCCGAGCCGATGCTCACGGTGGTCGCCGCGCCGGAAATCACGCCGCTGAAGTCGACCTGAGCGCCCACGAGCGACGCCAGCGTCAGCGCATTATTCGCCACGATGTTGCCGGTGAAGTAGGCATGGCCGACCGTGTTGAGCCCCAAAATGGCCGTGCCCGAGATGCTGACGTCGCGGGCGATCGTGTCGGCGCCGGCCACGGCCAGGCCGCCGCCGGAGACTTCGATCGCCGTATTCGAGTTGCCGAAGGCGCCCGGCTGGTTGGGCACCACGTTGGTGCCGGCCACCAGGATGCCCGCCGTGACGCTGGTCGTGCCGGTGTACGTGCTGATGCCGCCCAGCGCCATGGGGGCGGTGCCGGCCTTGATCAGGTTGCTGGCGGCCGCTCCGGCCGGGCCGTTGGAAATGACCCCGGTGAAGGAGATGTCGCTACCGTTGTTGGTAGTGCTCGTACTGTTGGTGATCGTGCGCGTGGCCCCGCCCACGGTGGGCGACAACTCCACGTTGCCCGTAAACGTCGAATAGTAACTCGTAGTGCTGCCGCTCAATACCGTCAAGTTGTCGAGCATCACGATGTTGTTGGGGATTTCCATGGCCGTGAGGAATTCCAGCGCGCCGTTGTTCGTATAGAACGTGCCGCTGCCCAGGCTCAGGCCGTTGCCGATTTCCAGCGTCGTGCCG
>DATCFX010000639.1:0-10930 GCA_036509275.1 Pirellulales bacterium
GGCCGCGTGCTCTTCAAGCGATGGCGGGCCCGGCGGAGCATTTCCACCGACAGGTCGATGCAGGTCACGCTGGCGGTCGGGTCGGCGTATTTGAGCACGTGCCGCGCGATCTGGCCGGCTCCACTGCCCACGTCCAGCACGCGCCCGAGGCCGTGCAGGTCGAACTTGCGCTCGCGGAACAAGCGCTCGCCCAACGGGATGTGCAGCGATAGCATGCTGCACGTGGCGAGCATGGCCCCTTGCGGTCCGCCATAAACCTCGCGGACCTTGTCGCGGTACTGTTCGTAGCTGACGCGGCTGATCAGGTCGTTTTCGACCAGTTTTTGCAGGACCTTCTGCTTCCGCTTTTTTTTGCCGGCGGCAGATTTCTTGCGGCCACTGAGCACGGGTTTGCCAAGCATCTTCGGTAGTTCGGCAGGAGGTGCGAAAAACGAATGCGGCTGCTGACCGGCACCAGTGCCCCCAAGGCCCTTGCGGCCGGGGCGTCTAGACGTACACTCGGCGGTTGTAGATATACCACTCAAGCAGAAGAATTGCCAGAGCCGCCAGCACCAACCACCGCCAGGCCTCGCGCCGGCCGACGGGCCGATCGGCCTGCCCGCTCACCGTAACGCGCCCGATTTTAAGCTCCTGCTCGCTGCGAACCGCCAGCCGGCTCTCGGCCGCGTCCAGCAAGTTGACCGCAAAACGAGCATCCGCCACGGGTCCCGTATCCAGTTCATAAACCCCCAACTCATCCGTACCGGCGAACCGGAATAATCGGTCCTTGCCGCGCAAAACCACCTGCCGCCGGCCGCTGGGCGATTTCATCGTGAGCGACGGCGCCGCCGATTCGGGCGATAGAATCGCGACGTGGCCCGGTCGGAGATCGGCCGGCGTGCGCTGGCGGCCGCCGAAATATTCCAGCACGTTCAGCGCAAAGACGGGAAAGCTGACCTTCAACGGCCAATTGGTCTGCGCCTGGCCGTCGCGCACGATCTCAAAGCCCAGCACGCAATCCTCGAAGGCGTCGCGCGGCGCAATGGCCAACAGCGGCCCCGAGCCCGAGTCGACCAGGCTGCTGCCGCCCGGAGGGATTTTCAGCGGCGTGGCCTCGGCCAGCAGCACGTTGCTCAGCTCCACCAGGTGGAGCAGTGGATGCGCGGCATCGACATCCACGATTTGCGGCGCCGCCACCGGCGCCGACGCACCCCAGCGGCCGTCGGGCGGCAGCCGGCCGATAAAGAGCGTGTTCGCTTGCGGCATGGCGGCCGGCGCACAGCGGTCGTAGATCACCAGGTCCAACTCATCGCCGGCGGCTTCCTGCGCATACGCGGCGGTGTGCAGGTCGGCCGGCTTTTTTTGACGCACGCGCGCCAGCTCGCTGGCACGGCCGGCAGTCAGGGCAAAGGCCAGCGGTTCGTTGCCGGGCGTGACGAGCAGCACGCCCGCCCGGCGCGGGGCTTCCAGCACCTTCCAGGCCCGATCGTCGGCGGCCAGCTCATCGGTGCCATCCAGGCGCAGCTCGGCCGCGGCCGGACCGGCGGTTTCCAACTGAAAAGCCACGCCGCGGCTCTGGCCGGCGGGTAGCGCCAATTGCTGCGCATCGGCCAACTCGCCGTCGAGGTACAAGCTGACTTCGCGCGCACGCTCGCGCGGGCCGAAGTTTTCGATGCGCGCGTAGAGCTGGCTGCCGCCGACGCTGGCCGGCGCGCTGGCCCCCAGCGAGACGATGGCCTGGTTGTCGGCGGCGCGCGTGCCGATGGGAATGAAGACCGGATCCAGGTTGCCCAGGGCGAAGTCCTTGACGTTGTCGAAGCCGCCGTCGCTGACGATGAACAATTTAGCCGGCAGCGCGTCGGCTGTCGGAAAATCGTGGCTATTCGCGGCGCTGCGGCCGGGATTGGCCAGTCCGCCGGCCACGCGCAGCGCCTCGGCCAGCGAGGTCGCGCGCTGGGTTTGCGGAATCGCCGCCAGCGAACGGTGCAGTTGCTGCCGATTGCCGGTGAACGATTGGGCCACCTGTGCGGCATCGGAAAAGGCCACGATCATCGCCACGTCGGCTGGCCCCATCTCGTCGATCAGCCCGGCCACCACGCGCTTGGCCTCGTCCAGCCGCGTGGGCGTCACGTCGCGGGCCGCCATGCTGGCCGAGTTGTCGACGAGGAACACGGAGCGGCCGCCCGCCAACTGCGAGGCCGTCCAGCTCGGGCGCCCCAGCGCCAGCATCAGCGCGGCTATCAGCAGCAGTTGCAGCCACAAGAGCAGGCTGCGCCGCAGCCGCTGCCAGAGGCTATTGACGTGCAGGTCCTCGAGCGACCGGTGCCACAGAAACGTGCTGGGCACTTCCAGCGGCCGCCGCCGGAGCTTGAGAAAATACAGGGCGACCACCAGCGGCGGCACCGCCGCCAAGACGGCCCATTGCCACGCGCCGAGCATGCTGGTCCACTGCGGCCACATCAGCGAATCAATCCTCGCTCGCGCAGGTATCCGCCCACAAGTCGGTCGACTCCCAAGCGTGTGTCGGCCAGCAGATAGCCGATGCCGCGCCGCGTGCAAAAGTCCTTGGCCCCCGCCACGAAGGCGGCCAGCGTGCGCTGGTACCGCTCGACGAGCGGGGCGCTGACCGTGATCTCGGCCATGTCGCCGTCCTCGCAATCCACGAGCCGCAGGTCGCCTTGCAGCTCGGGGTGCAGCTCTTCGTGGCTGAGCACGTGGATCACGTAGGCATCCATCCGCCGCGCCAGCAAATACCGCAGGGCCTCTTCGTAGCCGGCCTTGTCCATCAGGTCGGTGATCAGCACGATCAGCCCGCTGGCCGAATTGCGGAGGCAAAAGTTCTTCACGCCCTGGGCCAGCGGCACGTTTTCGCCCGGCTCGATCGTCTCCAATTGTTCGAGCATCCGCCATAGGCTCTGCCGGCCGCGCAGCACCGGGCCCGGCCGATGCGCCGGCTGGCCCAGCGTTTCGATCTTCACCCGATCGGCGCGCGAGAGCCCGATAAAACCCAAGGCCGCCGCAACCTGTTTGGCGTAGTGCAATTTCGTGGGCGTGCCGAAATTCATCGACTCGCTGGCGTCGACCAGGGCGTAGAAGTGCAGGTCTTCTTCTTCGAGAAACAGCTTGAGAAACAGCCGGTCAAGCCGCGCGTACGTGTTCCAATCGATGAAGCGCAGGTCGTCGCCTTGCACGTAATTGCGATAGTCGGCGAACTCGACGCTCTGGCCCTTGCGGCTGCTGCGCCGCTCACCCTTCATCCGGCCGCGAAAAATCTTGCGGCTCATCAGCTCCAGCTTTTCAAGCTGGGCCAGCATCTCGGGCGACAACAGTGGCGTGCTCAGGCTCATGAATGTTTTATTATAACAGGCACGCCCACCAACCTGGTGCTCCGGATTACCCAACCACTGACCACTGACCACGTCGCCCTCACTCCACCGGCTCTTCCCATACCGAGCGATAGGCGCCGCGGCTTTCGATATATTCCAACCAGCGGGCATAAAACGGATGCGAGGCCAGCGTGGCGCTGTCGC
Organism: Pirellulales bacterium; assembly: GCA_036509275.1. Lineage (GTDB taxonomy): Bacteria > Planctomycetota > Planctomycetia > Pirellulales > PNKZ01 > DATATB01. Next base: position 3,510 of record DATCFX010000639.1, read on the forward strand.
CGACGACGATCAGTTTGCGCCGCGCGCGGGTCAGTGCGACGTTCATCCGCCGCACGTCGGCCAGGAAGCCGACTTCGCCGGCCGGATTGGAGCGCACCAGGGAAATGATAATCACTTCCTTTTCGCGCCCCTGAAAACCGTCGACCGTGTCGATCTCCAAGCCTTCGGCGTCGACCATCTCGCGCAGCAGCCGGGCTTGGGCCGCGTAGGGCGTGATCACGGCAATGTCCGCCGGCTGCACTCCCAACGCCAGCAACCGGTCGATGCGTTGCCGCACCAAGCGCGCTTCGAGCGGATTGCGGCGGCTCTCGCCGTCCGGCTCGAGCTGCTCGTCGTAGCCGGCGCCGGCCGTATCGACGAACACCAGCGGCGCCTCCGCCGCTGCCTCGTCGCGCAGGCCGGGCAGGCCGGGCAGCATCCGCCCGCGCGCGGTTTCGTCGGCTACGAGTTGCCCGCCGTAAAATTCGACCGACGAAAAGCCCATGATCGCTTCGTGCATGCGATATTGCGTGGTCAATAGCCGCGTGGCCGCGCCGCCGAGCAGGCCGGCCATACGCTCGAACAAGCTGATTCCAAAGCCTTCGGCCGCGGCTGCGGACGACAGGATCGTGGGCGGCAGTTGCTGGTGATCGCCGGCCAACACCAGGCGCTCAGCCCAGGCCAGCGGAATCCACGAGCCGGGCTCGGTGCTCTGGCAAGCCTCGTCAATGACCACCAGGTCGAATCGCCGCTGGCCGAGCAGGTCGCGATCCAGCCCGGTCGTCGTGGCACACACCACGGCGGCGCGGTCCAGCACCTGCTCGGCCGCCTGGGCTTCCAGCCGCCGCGCGTCGGCCAGCAGTTGCCGGGCGTCTTGCCGCATCTGCCCGCGGGCGCCCGGCTCGGGCTTGGCCCGCGTGTAGCGCGAGGCCTTGCGAAACAGTGCCAGGGCTTCTTTTGCCAGGCGATGGGCCAGCCGCACGTCGGGATGCTCGTCCACGTGGTGATCCAGCGTGTGCGCGCGCAGCGACTCGAGCACGCGGGCCGGATGCCCCAGCCGCACGGCCTGCTCGCCCGCAACGACCAGCCGCTCCAGCAGATTGTCGACCGCCAGGTTGCTGGGGGCGCAGGCCAACACCTTTTCGCCGCGGGCAATCGCCTGGCGAATGATCTCGACGACGACAGTCGTCTTGCCCGTGCCCGGCGGCCCGTGAACGAGCATCACGTCTTCAGCCGACATGGCCAGGGCCACCGCCGTCTGCTGATCGGCATTCAAGGCCGCGAAGAATTCGAGTTGCGACGGCGTTTCGAACCGCGGCGCCCGCTCGCCCAGCAGCACCTGCCGCAACTCGGCCAGCCGATCGCCGCCGGCCTGACGCGCGCGGGACAGCGCCATGCGCTGCCGCTCGGTGGCCACGGCATCGTCGGCCAGGTCCAGCCGCCAGGCTTCGACGTCGTCATCCTCCGGCTGCTGATTGACTACAACCGATATGGCCCGCGGCGTGCGCTCGGCCACGACGCCACGCAGATGCTCGTCGCCGGCCGATCGCATCGGCGACAGCAGCACGGGCGTGCCGGGGCCCAGGCGGGTCCAGGGAATCGGCAGTTGCCGGTTCCGCTTGACCAGCGTCAGCAGAAACCGGCCGCCGAGGCTCGTGTCCTCGTCGTCGATCACCAGCTCGACCAGGCTGGTCCCTAGCCTCTCGGCCGCGGCATCCGGCATGCGGCGGCCCGTGCCGAGTGTGCGCTCGGCCGCAGCCTTGGCCTCAAGATCCAATAACCGGCCCAAACGCTGAAAATGGTCCTCGCCGCCGCGTCCGACGGCGTCGGGCATTTCGGCCCAGGCCCGGACGCGGCGCTCGCCAAACGCGGCTCCATCCAGTTGCCGGGCCAGGCGCTGGAGTCGGCCGTCGGGCACTTGCACGGCGGCGCGCTTGCCCTGCAGGTCGATCCGCCCGATTTTCGAGCGCTCGATCTGGCCCGAGTCGGCCAGCCATTTCAGCACTTCCGATTTGCCCGCTCGCGGCGGCAGCGGTTCCAGATATAAAATGCCCATCATCATTGTCCACTGGTCAGTTGTCAGTTGTCCGTTGTCAGTGGCCAGTTGCGACGGACAACGGACCACGGACTCTCCTCCAATAGGCACTATACATGGAAATCGCCGGACGAACGTTCCTGGTTACCGGCGGCGCGTCGGGACTGGGCGCGGCATGCGCCCGCCGGCTCGTCGGGCGCGACGCGCAGGTGGTGATCGCCGATCTAAACTCATCGGCTGGCGAGCAGCTAGCCGGCGAGCTGGGAGCCCGCGCCCAATTCGTCCGCGTCGACGTGACCCAAGCGGCCGATGTCGAGCAGGCGCTGGCGGCGGCGGCCGCGCGCGGGCCGTTGCGCGGCGTGGTGCAATGCGCCGGCATCATCGCCGCCGGGCGGATTGTCGGTCGCACGGGGCCGCACGACCTGGAGTTGTTTCATCGCGTCGTGCAAGTCAACCTGGTAGGTACGTTCAACGTGCTGCGGATGGCGGCCGCGGCCATGTCGGCCTTGCCGCCCGAGGCCGACGACGACGAGCGGGGCGTGATCGTCAATACGGCATCCATTGCGGCCTTCGAAGGCCAGATCGGCCAGGCGGCTTATGCTGCCAGCAAGGGCGGCGTCGCTGCGCTCACGCTGCCGGCCGCGCGCGAGTTGGCCCGCTTTGGCATCCGCGTCGTGGCCATCGCGCCGGGCGTGTTCGAAACGCCCATGATGGAGCAGGTCACGGCCGAAGCGCGGGATTCGCTTATGAAACAGATCCCGTTCCCCAGCCGCTTCGGGCATCCCGGCGAATACGCCGCGCTGGTCGAGCAGGTGATCGAAAATCGCCTGCTCAACGGCACCGTCATCAGGTTGGACGGCGCGGCGAGGATGGAAGCGAGGTAGGGGGAAAGTAGGAATAATGAATGCGGAATGATGAGTGGAAAACAGGCTCCGGTCGGGCTCCCCCATTCATCATGCATCATTCCGACTTCATCATTTCTTCTCCACCGTTACCAGCAGCGGCGGGCCGGCGTAGTTGAACTTCATCACGAAGTTGACGGAGACGCTGGCGATGACCGGCACGACCTGCTTGTCGACCGGCTTGGCGTCGGCGGCGGCGGTGAGCACGATCGCGCCCGCGCTCAATTTGGCGGTCAGCAGCGTGCGGCTTTTTTTGTCGTCCAGCGTGACGCCCGGCGGCAGCGAATTGCCTGAAATGCCGCCCAGGTGGCGATACATCACGTCCAGCGTCACGTTTTTGTCGAAGCCTGCGGCGCGGCGAATCTTGACGTCGATTTTTTTCGATTCGCCTGGCTTGAGCGTAATCTGCGTCTGACTGAGCTCGACGGCCAGAATGTCCATAGGCCTGGCAATGGCCACGGTGTGCCAGTCGACCGGGAACAACCCACGCCCGCCGCCGGGAAGATACGTCTCCTGCAAGGGTCGGGCGACCGCTTTCAGCTTCCAGTTCTTGCCGTCGGCGGCAAAATCGGCCTGCCCCACAACACGCACGTTGGCCAGCGACGGCAGCGCGGCCCGATCGGCCTGGAGCACAATGCAGCCGTCGGCGACCCCGTCCAGGATTCGGCCGCACGTGGCTTTGACCGCTGGCGGCAGCCCCTCGACGTGCAGCTTGACTTCGCCGGCGAAGCCGTTGTGCCGGAACACGCGCACGAAGAGCATCGCCGCGCCGCCGGCACTGACGATGGTTTTGTCGGTGTCCAGTTGCAGCGAAAAGTACGGCTCGCTCCGCCGGGCCTGCAAAAAGTAGACGTACTCGGGACCGCCGCCGAGGTGCAGATCGCGGACCTCGAGCAAGTAGCGGCCGGCGGCCGGCGCGGCCCAGTGCTCGATCCGCGCATCGCCGGTGAACACCTGCCCTTCGGCATAGTCGTCGTTCTCAACGGCCCGCGCGCCTTTTTCATTCAGCACCGCGATGATCGGGTCCATTGCCGATTGCAGTTGGCGGCCGATCGCGTCGAAGGTGAAACGCTCGCCCTTGGCCGCTTGGAAGCGGTAGTAGTGGACCTCGCCAGGCCGGCGGACGCGGCCGTTGACGCCCGCGGGCAGTTCGATCGTCTGGGCCTTGGCCGGCTGGAGGTTGTCGGCAGCGGCCACGGTCAGCGGCAAATCGCTGACCCACACGGCCGCCGGATTGGCGCGGGCTTTCAGCGGCAGGTCGATCCATTGGTTGCCCAGCGGCGTACTACCCGGCAGTGTGAGCGTCACGCTTGGGTCGGCCGGCAGATCAAAGCCCACCAACTCCAACCGCGTGGACTTCTCCCGGGCCAGCGCCACGGGAAACACGGTGGTCACCAGCGGCCGGTCGTTGACTTCGATCGCGTACTGCCAATACGTGTTTCCCATGTAGCGGACGTCGCGAATCTCGAGGTAGTAGTCGCCGGCGGCGGCAAAGCGGTAGTGCAGCAGCGCGTCGGCAAAGAAATAATTGTCGGACATGGCCAGCACCGTGCCCGCGGCGTTGCGCAGCGTGACGATCGGGTCGATGTGCTGCTGCAAATCGTGGATGCGATCTTGGCAACGGGCCGAGCGGACATGGAACGAGAGCGAGCTCCCCTGGGCCGCGTGAAACTTGTAGAAATCGACGTCTTCGGCCTTGCCGACCGCGCCGCAAATCGTGGCTGGGGTTTTTACCGCGGTGGCAGTCGCGGCGGTATCGTTGGGCTCGGTTTCCACGACCACCGGATCGCGCGTGACCACAATTTGCCCCAGCGTGGAAGCGCCTTGCGGCGTGGCAATGCGAAAGTCGCGCACGCCCGGCAGCGCATCGGCCGCGGCGTGGAAGCGAAGCTTTAACTCCGCGATCGCCCGCTTGGCCTTGGCCGCCGGCTTGCCGCCAGCCGCGGGTTTTGCCGCTTTCGCGGGCGGGGCCGCGGCCGGCTCCTCGGGCGGCACGACCTCGGCCGTCAGACCGCTGCCGCTGACCAGCACCCGGTAGGCGCCTTCCATCGTGTAGCGCGAGCGCACCTGGTGCTCGGCCGTCTGCCCGGCCTGCACGGCCAGCGGCACCACGTCCATCAGCATTGGATAAGTCTCGACCTCCTTGGTCGGCGTCTGCGCCGACACGAGGCTGGGCCCGATCCAAGACGCGACGAGCAAACACCAGACGAAACGAGCTTTCATGAAAACGCCTGTCAGGCACTCCCCTAGCGCACGAACAAAAACTGCTTCGAGTTCACCAGCGACCAGAGCAGGTCTTCGTAAAACACGCGCGAACTGGGGCTCGACTTGAGCATTCGGGCGCAGGCGGCCAGTTCCTGCTGGTTGGGGCGGCGCGAAAGCGTGGCCAGGTATAGCTCGCCCACGATTTGCGCGTGCGTTTTCTTGGCGGCCAGCAGCTTGCTCACCCGGCCCTTGGAGTTGGCGATTTTGGCGGCCAGGATGTCGCCGTTGAGCGTGTGCAAGGCCTGCGACAGGTTCTCGTCGGCCACGCGCTCGCACTCGCAGACGCTGGCCCGGCGCGGCTTGCCGAACGTGGTGAGAAAATAGTCGGGATAGTCGGCGTCGGGCAGTTCGATGGCCCGCGTGCCCAGGGGCATGTTCTTGAACTTCGTTTGCACGCTGGTGGCATAGTCGATCGCGTCCAGCAGCGGCTCGGCGGCGATCCGCTTGACGTGATAGTGGCTGTAAAAGCGGCTGTCGGTAGCGTTGGCCTTGGTCGGCTGCGAGTCGAGCTGGTAGAGCCGGCTATTCATGATCGTGCGGATCAGATGTTTGACGTTGAAGCCGCTGGCGGCGAAGTCGTCGGCCAGGGCCTCCATCAGCGGCGGATTGCTGGCCGGATTCGTGGCCCGCAGATCGTCGATCGGTTCGACCAGGCCGCGGCCCAGCAGATAGGCCATATAACGGTTCACGATGTTGCGGGCAAAGAAGCGGTTGTGGCGCGAGGTGAGCCACGCGGCCAGCGGAATGCGGCGGTCGAGCGGATCGTCGACGCTCTCGCCTTCCAGCGGCGTGGGCTTCATGAGCTTTCCGGTGCGCGGATGGCGGACATCGCCGGACGAGCGAACCATCACCACCTGCTCGCGTCCGAACAGGCCGAAATCGCGGCTGGCTTTCGAGCCGACGCGCGAGAAAAATGCGGCGAACGAGTAATAGTCGGCCTGGCTGTACTTTTCGAACGGATGATGATGGCACTTGGCGCAGGTGAGCCGCACGCCCAGGAACAACTGGGCCGTGGTCTCGGCCAGGTCCAACGGGTTGGTGGCTACGCGATAGTAGTTCGCCGGCCCGTTGCGATAGATCGAGCCCTTGGCCGTCACCAACTCGCGCACGAACTCATCAAACGGCTTGTTCGTCCGCAGCGATTCCTTGATCCAGTTGTGCATGGCCCACATGCCCTGCTCGCCCAGCGTGTTGCTGCTGGAGCGGATCAGGTCGGACCATTTCACCGACCAGTACGCCGCGTACTCGTTGTTGTGAACATCCAGCGCCGGGTCGCCGGTCAGCCCCAGCAGCCGATCGATCAGCTTGCTGCGCTTGTGCGGATCCTTGGAATCGAAAAAGGCGAGGCTTTCCTCGATCGTGGGGAGCGTGCCGATGGCGTCGAAATACGCCCGGCGCAGAAACGTTGCGTCGTCGCACAGCGGCGAGGGACTGATGCCCAGCTCGCGGAACTTGGCTGCCGCCAGCCGGTCGATAAAGTTGTTGTCGTGCCAGCCGGCCAGATTCACGTGCTCGGAGTACGGCACAACGAGCATCGCGATCTCGGCCTGCCCTTCGAAGCGCACCATGACGGCCGTCTGGCCGTCGCCAACGGCTTTGAACATGCCGGCCGGCGAAACGGTGACGATGCTATCGTCCATGCTGTCGAACTTGGCCCAGGGCGTGACATCGCGCGTCGTGCCGTTGGAATATGTCGCCTCCACGCGCAGTTGCTGCGACAAGCCGATCTTGCCCAGCCGCTTGGTGGGAAACACGCGGATGGCGGTGACCTGCGGATCGTCATTCTTCGGTGCTTGCGCGCCGCTGGCCAGCCAATGGCGCAGAATGTCGTAATCCACCGAGCCATAGGCGATGCGGCGGTTGCCGCCGTGCGGAATGGTGAGCGTCGGCTTGAGCAGGATCAGGCTCTGCTCCGGGTCGAGTTGATTGACGCGGCGCCCCTGCCGGTCGCGCACGATCGCGGCGTAGTCTTCGTCCGGTGCGTAGCCGAAAACGGACAACTTGAAGCCGCCCTTGCCATGCTGGCTGGCATGGCAGGCCGCCGCATTGCAGCCAGCCTTGCTCAAGATCGGCACCACCTGCTCGGTGAACGACACCACCGGCTTGGCCACCACGCCGGACACTTCCACCGGCACCGCCCGCGACAACCCGCCGACGCTGACGGTCAGCGTTGCCCGGCCGTTGGCCTGGGCCAACAACCGGCCTCCCGGCAGGACCTTGACGATTTTGGCATCGGACGA